>DMLA01000037.1 GCA_003453555.1 Chloroflexota bacterium
ACTTTGGCCTCATCTCCAACACGGCCGGCGGCTACTCATTCTACCGCGATGCACGCCTGCGGCGCATCACGCGCTACCGCTACAACAACGTCCCTCTCGATTGCGGCGGGCGGTATATCTACCTGAGGGATAATGATACAGGAGAGTTCTGGTCTCCTTCTTGGCAGCCTACCCGCCACGAATTGGAGAGGTATACCTGCCGTCACGGGTTAGGCTACACCATCATCGGTTCCACCTATAAGGGGATCGAAGCGCAAACCAACTACTTCGTCCCTTTGGGTGATAGCCTGGAGATCTGGCAGCTCACGTTGACCAATCGGCGCGAAGGGCCTGTCCACCTCTCCGTTTTCTCCACCATCGAGTTTTGCCTGTGGGACGCACACGATGATGCCACCAACTTTCAGCGCAATCTCAACATTGGCGAGGTGGAGATCGAAGACGGGGTGATCTACCACAAGACCGAATACCGCGAGCGGCGGGATCACTTCGCCTTCTTCGCTTGCTCCGAGGAACTGGCCGGGTTCGACACGCAGCGCGCTCTGTTCCTAGGACCCTACCGCGGTTGGGAGAATCCAGCAGCGGTCGAGCGCGGCTGTTCCTTCAACTCTGTGGCCGACGGCTGGGCGCCGATGGGCTCACACCACGCCAAAGTCACCCTTAAGCCCAGTGAAACCCGTCAGATCATCTTCCTGCTTGGCTACCACGAAAACCCTCGGGATCAAAAGTTCGATCCGCCCGACTCACAGAGGATCAACAAGCAAACGGTCAAGCCGGTCATGGCCAGGTATCTCGACAAGGAGAACGTAGAGGCTGCCTTTGAGGCTCTACGTGTCTATTGGGACGGTCTTTTGGGCATCTTCCAGGTGGAAGCGCCGGACCCCCATACCAACCGTATGGTCAACATCTGGAACCCCTACCAGTGCGTGGTCACTTTCAACCTATCGCGCTCGGCCTCTTTTTTCGAATCCGGCATCGGGCGTGGCATAGGCTTCCGCGATTCCAATCAGGATTTGTTGGGCTTTGTTCATATGGTTCCGGAGCAGGCCCGCCAGCGCATCTTGGATCTCGCCGGCACGCAACTGGAGACAGGCGGCGTATACCACCAGTATCAGCCGCTCACCAAACGCGGAAACGATGAGATCGGCAGCGATTTCAACGACGACCCCCTCTGGTTGATCCTGAGTGTGGCTGCCTACCTGAAAGAAACCGGCGATTGGAGCATCCTGGAGGAGCCAGTGGAGTATGAGAATCGACCTGGCACTGAGAAACCGCTTTACGAGCATCTGCAGCGCAGCCTTCGCTACACGCTGGATCGGCTAGGCCCGCACGGCTTGCCGCTCATCGGTCGCGCGGACTGGAATGACTGCCTGAATCTGAACACCTTCTCCGACACACCCGGCGAGTCGTTCCAGACCGCCACCAACAAAGACGGCAAGGTAGCCGAATCGGTCTTCATCGCCGGGCTGTTCGTGCTGGCTGCTAAGGAACTGGCTGCCATCGCCCGGTGGCGCGGCCTGGAGGACGAGGCACGGACTTACCTCGACGCGGCAGCCAGGATGGAGGCCGCCGTACTCGAATATGGCTGGGACGAAGAGTGGTTCCTTCGCGCCTATGACCACTTTGGCCGAAAGGTTGGTTCACATGAATGTGAAGAAGGGCAGATCTTCATCGAACCGCAGGGCTTCTGCATCCTGGCCGGCATAGGCCTCGAAGATGGCAGGGCTGAGAAAGCGTTGGTAGCCGTGAAGGAGCGCCTGGCCACGCCGCACGGTATCATCCTCCTCCAGCCTGCCTACTCGCACTATTATCTCCACCTGGGCGAGATCTCTTCTTATCCCCCAGGCTACAAAGAGAACGCTGGCGTTTTCTGTCACACCAACCCGTGGATCATGATCGCCGAAGCCAAGGTGGGACACGGCGACCAGGCGTACGACTACTACACCCGCATCAACCCCTCGGCGCGGGAGGCCATCAGCGAGGTGCATCGCTGTGAGCCGTACGTCTATGCCCAGATGATCGCCGGCCGAGATGCCCCCACCCACGGCGAGGCCAAGAACTCCTGGCTAACTGGCGCGGCCGCCTGGAGCTATGTGACCATCACACAGTGGATTTTGGGCATCCGGCCCACCTACGTCGGTTTGCAAATCGCCCCGGTGATCCCCAGCGACTGGTCCGGCTTCAAGGCCACGCGTATCTTTCGGGGCGTGAAATATCGCATTTCCGTGGAGCGTGCCGGCGAGGGCAATGTTGTTTCACTTGTCGTGGACGGCCAGCCGGTGGAGGGGGATATCGTGCCCCTCCCGCCGGAGGGGAAGGCCGAGGTAACCGTCGAGGTCACGTTGACCTGAAACGCAAATGCACGTTCACAAGAGAGGCACGGGAGCACGCGGTTTGTCAATTCCTCCCGTCTCTGTGACTATTTTTGAGCTCTACGGGGGAGGCTGCAGCGAGGAACTGCTGGTCTATCTCAATCGAGACGACCGGTCCCGAAGCACCTTTGTTCCCGTTTGGCTATGGTCTTGACTAGTACCTGCAATGAAGTCGGGATTACTCCCCTTGACACTTGGGATTTCCCTATTAGAATTCGCTAGGCCCCATTAGAAGAGAAGGGTTGCACTATGAAGTACGGGTATTTTGATGACAAAAACAGGGAATATGTGATTACAAACCCCAGCACTCCGGTCAAGTGGATCAACTACCTTGGGACCCTGGCCTTTGGAGGTTTTGTGGATCACACCGGAGGAGCCTTGATCTGCAAGGGGGACCCGGCCCTGAACCGTATGACCAAGTATATTCCTCAACTTCCGGACTCGGAGTTCAAAGGGACAACGCTTTACCTGAGGTTCAAGCAGGGAGAGGGGTATAAGGTTTTCTCTCCTTACTTTGTTCCCACATTAGATCCTTATGACATTTACGAATGCCACGTTGGCCTCGGCTATACCAGGATCGTTTCTGAGTTCTATGGGATAAGAACGGACGTAACCATCTTTGTTCCCCTGGGAGATAGCCGGCTGATCAGCGATATCGAGATCACCAACCTCTCTGATCAACCGATGGAGATCGACGTAATCCCCGTGGTCGAATATACCCACCCAGATGCACTCAAGCAGTTCACCAA
Organism: Chloroflexota bacterium; assembly: GCA_003453555.1. Lineage (GTDB taxonomy): Bacteria > Chloroflexota > Anaerolineae > UBA7937 > UBA7937 > UBA7937. Next base: position 3,119 of record DMLA01000037.1, read on the forward strand.
CGCCGACTGGGTGCCTCAAACCATGCAGAGTAGGGTCTATGATGATGAAAACGGCCTGAAGATCCTCATTCAATATCCTTTCATGTACAGGGAAACCAAGATCAACTATTTCACCTCCAATCATCCGGTCTTTTCTTTCGAGTCTGACCGCAAGAGGTTCCTGGGGGGTAATGGATACGGCACCTGGGCAAAGCCTCTCAGCCTAGAGGAGCCCGAGCTAGGCGATTATGAAGCCCTGCGGGGAGATAACATAGCAGCGTTGCTTCACCACCTGGGAGAGATCCAACCGGGCGAG
>DMLA01000142.1 GCA_003453555.1 Chloroflexota bacterium
GCAGTGCTTCTTATAATGGCGGCCTCCCTTCTTGCCGCCTGCGCGGGCCCCGCGACGCCCACAGCCACACCATCACCCACCCCCAGCCCCACGCCTACGCCCGGCCTGGTGATTACCGCCCCGGCCGGAGCCACCATCGTCCGCCAGGGGTTCAACATCGATGAGTTGACCGAGGAGGAGCGTGCCTTTCTGGAGGAGATCGAGGAGGGATACCTCAAAGCGGCGGAAAAAGAGGGGCTAGAGTTGACCGAGGTCACCATTGTAGAGAGCCATGGCAGCCAGGAGGGAGATGTGGGGGCCTACCTTATCCAGGGAGAAGAAGCCTTCTGGGTACTCTACTGGGTGCTGAGCCCCAGCGGGGGGAAGTTGAAGCGGGTACCAGAGTACGAGGGGCGGAAGCCCGCTTGGGATGCGGACTACAACCGGTTCGTCTATCTGGATGAAGGTGGAGAGGCGATAGCCACCTACTCCCCAGCCATAGAGAGTATCATCCCCGTTATAGAGGGGCTGGCTTGTGAAGGCTTCTCCCCGGAGCAACTGAACTACATTCGAGGGGCCCTAGAGTGGTTCAAAGAGGTGGCCCCCGAGAGATGGGCCTTCATCCAGGCCCAGAGGATACCTCGCCTAGTCTTCCACCCTAGAGGCCGCCCCCTAGCCGCCGCCACAGCCAGCGGCGTCTCCGTGGTCTTCGATGCGGAGGGACTTCGCCTCCCCGGCTTCCCCCCGGAGGCCCAAAGGGTTTGGTTCGTCTCCGTCCTCTATCACGAAGCGGTCCACGTAGGCCAGTTTAGGGTGAACAAGACCTGCGGCCTCGAGGATGAGGCCTACGCAGCACAGAACGAACTCCTCCACGAACTCTACCAAGTCGTCTCCCCAGGTACACAAAGGTATGTCCAATACATAATCGACCACGGAAAAGAATACCTAGAGGACCACATCTCCTACTGCCCCTGACCGGAAATTGGTTACCTCGCACTCCTTTGTGTAATGTAGCGTCCGAGCTTGTCTCGGACGAAAAAACGTCGCAGATAAGCTGCGACGCTAGATAGTAACGGGTAGGGGGCCCTCGTTGTCTCCCGAAACCAGGCGGAGATAAGCCCCGTCTCACATCCCAGTATCTCGAACGGAAACCCTTGTGTCTTGACACCCTAGTCAACCCGTGATACCCTTGTTCCTATGGTCGAGCAGCCATCCTCCCCTGACGCCTACAGCGCCCTGGAGCAGCGCTTCCGTGGGCCTGCCCGGGCGCTCCTCATGCGGATCTATCACCCTTTGGTGCTCCTCCTGGCCTGGCTGAGGGTGCCGCCTAATCTTGTCTCTTTCTCGCAGATCCCTCTGGGACTTCTCATAGTCATTATGATTACCCCCCACCCCCGGCTGGCCCTCCTCCTCATCGCTCTCTGCATCGCCACAGATGGCGTCGATGGGGCTCTGGCCCGCCATCTGGGCCGAGCGACGCCTTTTGGAGCCCTCTGGGATGGTTTCTGCGACCACGTGAGGGAAATACTGGTGATAGCCGGTTTAGCCTGGGTAGGCGCTCTCAACGGCTTCTGGGCCGCTCTCTACGGCCTCGCCTACCCTGGGATTAATATCACCCTGGCCCTCTGCAACCACTACAAGACCCCTATCCCCCTGGCCATCAAATCCTATATCACCGCCTACCCCTTCATCCTGCTCTACCTCTGGTTCGGGATAAACTGGCTCGATTGGGGGATAGCCTTCTCCGTTTTGACTATGGCATTCACCATTGGCTGGGGAGCCTGGCTCCTACACAGAGCCCTGGGGTGAGATGAGAGGAGTAGCAAGATATGCACTCTTACTTCTTATGGGCCTGGCCATCTTGTACGTCAAGTATCCCTGCGGGAGCCGTCCCCGATGCCTATGAGGGCCACTACTCTTAAGGCTAAGCGTACGCAAAGTATCCCTGTGGGAAAGGGCACGCCATCAAACTGGTCGATGCCCTTGGGCCAGTCTTTGTCATCCTGGCCACAGCCTTCTCCTTGAAAGCGCTCAGCGGTTAATCTCCCTCCACCTGCTCCAGCCACCTATAGACTTCGTAACTCAAAAGCACCTTGGGCACATATTCCCGGGTTTCGGATAGACCTATCCAGCGGAAGAAATCGGCCTTCTCTTGGACCAGAGGGTTCTCCTTCCACTTGTTCACGTTGCCCGGCCCGCCGTTATAGCCGGCTACGGCGTAATCCAAGTCCCCCTCGAAATAGTCCACTAGGTGGCGGAGATACCAGGCTCCCAGGCGTATATTCATACCCGGGTCGAAGATCTCTGTGGGGTCTATCTCTATCTTCAGTTGCTCTGCGATCCAGTCTCGGGTGGAGGGGATGATCTGCATCAGCCCCTGGGCGTAGGCGCGAGAGATCGCTTCTGGGTCATACCTGCTCTCCTCTCGCATGATGGCGTAGATGAGCAAGGGATCCACTCCCCACTCCTGGGTGGCCGCTTTCACCTCTTGCTCATACGGCTTGGGGTAGGCCAACCTCCAGAGGGAGAAAGGGGCGGCGTCCAGGCTTTTCACCGTCTCAGTGGCGATGGCCTGGGCTTGGGAGAGGTGCCCTCTCTCCATCAGCGCCTCGGCCATAGTCAATTTCATGGCTGGGCTCTCGCCGAAACGGGCCGCGAAGAGGAGTTCCCTACGGGCTAAACGCTTGAGCCCCAAGAGTTCCAGGGCCTTCACCTTCTCTAAGATCGTTTCGCCGTCGGGAGGGAGAGGG
>DMLA01000231.1 GCA_003453555.1 Chloroflexota bacterium
AGGATCTACGAAGATATCACCAAAACTATCGGCCACACGCCTCTCGTGAGGTTAAACAGAGTCACAAGGGGGGTGGAGGCCACCATACTTGCCAAACTGGAGTCCTTCAACCCCCTGGCCAGCGTTAAGGACAGGGTCGGAGTCAGCATGATCGAGGCCGCGGAAGGGGAGGGGCTCATCAAAGAGGAGACCATCATCTTGGAACCGACCAGCGGTAATACCGGCATCGCTCTGGCTTTCGTCTGCGCGGCCAAGGGGTACCCCCTGGTCGTGACCATGCCCGAGACCATGAGCCTGGAGCGACGGAAGTTGCTAAAAGCCCTGGGGGCGGAGCTGATATTGACCCCTGGGGCCGAGGGGATGGCCGGAGCAGTGAGAAGAGCAGAAGAACTGGCTGCCCAAGACCCCCGCTACTTCATCCCCCAGCAGTTCAAGAACCCCGCCAACCCGGAGATCCATCGCCGCACCACGGGCAAGGAGATATGGGAGGATACCGACGGCCAAGTCGATATGGTGGTGGCCGGGGTGGGCACGGGGGGCACCATAACCGGGGTAGCAGAGGCCATCAAGCCCCTGAAGCCCTCCTTTCGAGCCATCGCCGTGGAGCCGGCCGCCTCTCCAGTCCTCTCGGGCGGAGAGCCAAGCCCCCACCCTATTCAAGGGATCGGCGACGGCTTCATCTCCGAGGTCCTGCGATTGGACCTCATAGACGAGGTCTTCCAGGTAAAAAACGAGGATGCCACAACTATGGCTCGCCGACTAGCCAAGGAGGAGGGGATCCTAGCAGGCATCTCCTCTGGCGCTGCCACCTTTGCCGCCTTAGAGGTAGCCAAGAGGCCAGAGAACAAAGGTAAACTGATCGTCGCAGTCCTGCCCGATACAGGGGAAAGGTATCTAAGTACCGAACTTTTCGAAGGAGTCTAAAAGATGACCAAGCGTACGGTATATATGGATCATGCGGCTACCACCCCGGTGGACCCTCGGGTGATGGAGGCTATGCTCCCCTACTTCACCGAGCGGTACGGCAACGCCTCCAGCGTCTACCGCCTGGGACAGGAGGCACGCAAAGCGATAGATGGGGCCCGGGCCGATGTGGCCCAGATCTTAAACTGCACCCCTAGGGAGATAATCTTCACCAGTTGCGGCTCGGAGAGCGATAATTTGGCCATCCGAGGGATAGCCTTCTTGAACCAGGGTAAGGGGAACCATATCATCACCTCTTCCATTGAGCACCACGCCGTGGGCCACACCTGCGAGCAACTGGAGAAGCATTTTGGCTTTCAGGTGACCTATCTGCCCGTAGATAAGTACGGGCGTGTCGATCCCGCCGATGTGGAGAAGGCTATCACTGACAAGACGATCCTCATCACCATCATGTATGCCAACAACGAGGTGGGGACCATCGAGCCCATCGCCCAGATAGGGGAGATCGCTCGAGCCCACAAGATACCCTTCCACACCGACGCCGTCCAGGCGGGAGGAGCCTTAGACCTAGACGTAGAAGCCCTTAACGTAGATCTTCTCTCGCTTTCGGCCCACAAGTTCTACGGCCCCAAGGGGGTGGGGGTTCTCTACCTGCGGCGAGGGGTGCGGCTTCTCCCCACCCAGACCGGCGGGGCCCATGAACTGAACCGACGGGCGGGGACGGAGAACGTGGCTGGCATCGTGGGATTGGCCACAGCCCTCAAGTTGGCCCAAGAGCACCGAGAGGAGAATAACCGCAGACTCATAGCCCTCCGAGACCGCTTAATCGAGGGCATCCTCTCCTCTATACCGGATACCCAGTTGACCGGTCACCCTAAAGAGAGGCTGCCCAATAACGCCAGTTTCACCATAAATTACGTGGAGGGGGAAGGGATGCTTCTGGGCTTGGATATGATGGGCATAGCCGCTTCCAGCGGTTCCGCCTGTACCTCGGCCTCCCTTGAGCCCTCCCACGTCCTTTTGGCCATGGGCATCCCTCCTGAGGTAGCCCATGGCTCTTTACGCCTGACGTTGGGCCACGAGAATGGCGGCGAGGATGTGGACTATCTGTTGGAAGTCTTGCCGGGGATAGTGGAGCGGTTGCGCTCCATGTCACCCCTCTACACTGCGGCTTCATAGGAGAAAGATGTCTCTTCTAGATCTAGATCGCGACCATAAATGTGTTCTCATGTTCGGGGGGAAGGGTGGGGTGGGGAAAACGACCTGCTCTGCGACCACAGCCCTTCATTACGCTTTGGCGGGCAACAAGACGCTCATCATCTCCAGCGACCTGACCCCTTCCCTCTCTGATATATTTGAGATGGAGATAGGCCCGGTGGAGAGGCAGATAGAAGGGGTGGAGAACCTCTATGGGCTGGAGATAGGCCCGGAAGAGGTGATGAAGAGATGGAAGGAGAAGTTCGGGCCCGAGGTGTATGAGGCGGCCTCTGCTATTGTAGACATGGAGTATGATGAGGTGATAAACTACGTGGCCATAGCGCCAGGGATCCAGGAAGAGTTCATGTTAGACTATATCGTGGAGAGGGTGAGGGATGGAGGATATGACCTGGTGGTCTGGGATACAGCCCCCGCCGGGGACACCCTGCGCCTCCTGGGTTTGCCCTACAAATTCATAGAACATCTGCGCATGGCTCCCAAGTTCTACCTAGGGGTCCTCGACACCCTCAACCTGAAGAAGACCCCCCTCCTGGAACTTGTAGAGAGTTGGAGGGCGCTGGCTGAGGAGATCACCGATTTCATAAGGGACCCCCAGAAGACCAAGTTCATGCTGGTAACCATCCCCGAAGCCCTGGGGGTCTATCAGACCCAGAGGCTGGTGAGGGAGTTCAAAAGGTACGGGTTCGATATACCCTATCTCATCATAAACAATGTGATAAAGGAGCCCGATTGCGACTTCCATAGGAAGAGAAGAGAGATGCAGATCGCCTATATCGAGATGTTAGTTAGGGAATATGGGGAGGAGATGAAGATCATCCAGTTGCCCCTTTTCCCCTACGAGATGAAAGGGGTAGAAAGGCTGAAGGAGTTAGAGAGGGTGCTCTTCTCCCCCTGATCGATTCCTGCCTCATCTAAGAGAGGGAGATGATGATGTATTCCGAAAAGGTGATGGACCATTTTATGAACCCCCGCAATGTGGGGGTAATAGAAGATCCGGACGGCGTGGGGAAAGAAGGAAATCCCATCTGTGGCGACCTGATGGAGATCTTCATCAAGGTAAAAGATGACCGCATAGCGGACATCAAATTCCGCACCTTCGGCTGTGGAGCCGCTATCGCCACCAGTTCCATGGCCACGGAGATGGTAAAGGGGAAAACCATAGAAGAGGCGATGGAGATAACCAACAAAGCGGTGGCCGAGGCTTTGGACGGCCTTCCCCCCATCAAGATGCATTGCTCTAACCTGGCGGCCGACGCCATCCATGCGGCCATCGAGGATTACCTAGAGAAAAAGGCGAACCAGCCAGCGTAGTGAAAGGCCTCTTTTAAAC
>DMLA01000249.1 GCA_003453555.1 Chloroflexota bacterium
TGTTTGACGGATGTAAATTTTGCATCATGGGATATGAGCCAGTCGTCCAACTGTTTTTGCCATTCCCCAACTCTCTTTAAGTTCTTTTTCCCCTCAGGGGTAAATTTTTCAGCAATTACAAGATAAATCACATGCCACCCCTTTCCCTCTGACCCCAGTTCAACCTATGGGCGAAGGCAGCCATAGTTTGATGAACATCCCCTTCTTCATCTCTTTCCCCTAAATCAGACCTTATACGAGATGATGCCGATGACCCCTGGGCCACCGTGCACGGTTAGGGAGCAGGCGAGATCCACGACGTGCATCTCCTCGCAATTGAAGGTCCTCTCCAACCGCACCCTCAGCGCCTCCGCCTCAGCATCGACTTGGGCATGAGAGATCGCCAGCTTCACAGGTTGAGTCGTGCCCACCGCCTCTGCTGTCAACTCGACCAGTCGATCGATGGACTTGCCTCTAGTGCGCACATTCTGAAAAGCCTCAAGTAAGCCATCCTCTACTTTGATTATCGGCTTAACGCTGAGCAACGAGGCCAGCGCTCCCGTCAGTTTGCCCACCCGCCCGCTCTTCTGAAGGTATTTTAAGGTGGCAGGGGTGAGGTAGATGTGCATCCTCGACCGTATCCCCTCTAAGAGTTGGAGGATCTCCTCCATGCTCTTGCCCTCCTCGGCAGCCCTGGCAGCGGCTAGCACCTGATAGCCTGTGCCTATGGAGACAGAGAGCGTGTCGAATACTTCGATATCGGCTTCAGGCACCATCGACTTGGCCAGTAACGCCGATTGATAGGTGCCGCTGTGCTTGGAGGTGATGTGGAGGGAGAGGATCGAATGGCCCTCCTCTGCCAACTTCCGATACACCTCGGCCAATTTCCCTGGTGCAGGCTGTGAAGATGTGGGCATTACCTCTTCAATCTTCTGGAAGAAGGTGGGACGATCGATGGTGATGCCCTCCTCATAGGTCTCACTGCCGAATTGGATGGGGATGGGCACTACCTGAATGTCGTACCTCTCCAGCAGTGGTTTAGGGACATCAGCGGTGCTATCAGTGACGATTTTGATCATCTAGAACCCCCGGGATTCGAGATCCTTTCTCAGAGCCACTAAGGTACGATGGTAGAGCGATTTGATGGCTCCTTCACTACGTCCCATGACCTTTCCGATCTCCGCGTTGCTCATCCCCTCGGCGAACTTGAGGATCAAAAGTTGCTGACGGTCCCCGCTCAGGTGAGAGATCGCTTGGCGGAGAGCATGATCCCCTTCGTTTTTTTCGACCAACCGCTCTGGAGCGCGCCGGCCCGTGGTCTTGAGCACCAGCTCATCCAAAGGGATTAGATGGCGATGCCGTCGGTCTCGGTGCCAGTTCGCTACTAAGTTGTGAGCGATGCGGTAGAGCCAGGCGGAGAAGGGCACACCCCTATAAGTATAGCCATCGATCTTGTCCAGGGCTCGGAAGAATGTCCTGGCTGTCAGATCCTCAGCGTCCTGGCGGTTTCCAGTGCGATAGAAGATGTATTGATATATCCGATCTACATATCTCTCATAGAGAAGGCCAAAGGCCACGGGATCCTTTTTGGCTCTCTCTATCAGCTCCTGTTCGGACAACTGTGCAACTCCCCAGTTGCCCTGGGGAAGGCTAAAAATAGAAACACCCCAGGGGGTACAAGGTTACGTCAAGGATCGATCCATCGACCTAAGAAAAGTATAACATGGAGATGAAGGATGGTCAATTCTCACCTCTTCGTAGCCCTCCTTTTCTCTCCGTGTTATAATCAGATAGCGGATTCAGGGGAGGGAGGCTATGAAAGCAGCCCATAATGGTTCCCGCGTGGTGATCACCGGGATGGGAGCGGTCACGCCGGCAGGCCTTTCGGTGGCCGATTTCTGGGATAGCATAACCGCGGGGAGGTCTGGGGTGGGGCCGGTTACCCTATTCGATGCGGAAGGATACCCGGCTAGGATCGCTGGTGAGGTCAAAGGTTTTGACCCTCTGGATTTCATGGGGAGTAGAGAGGCGAAGCGGATGGCTCGCTTCGGGCAGTTCGCCCTCGCCTCAGTGAGGATGGCCCTCAAGGATGGGGGACTGGATATGGAGCAGGAGGATGGGACTAGGGTGGGTTTGGAGATAGGGAGTGCTGTGGGTGGAATGGAGATCGTTGAGGAACAGGTCTTGGTCCTGGCCCAGAGGGGGCCTCGAAGGGTTCAGCCCACTGCATTGTCTTCCATGCTTGTCAACATGGCTCCTTGTCAGATCGCCATTGAGTTAGGGATAAAAGGGCCGGTCAGCGCCCCCGTGGCCGCTTGCGCCACCGGAGTAGTGGCTGTGGGGGAGGCCACTCGGCGGCTGCAGCGGGGCGATGTGGAGGTGATGATCGCGGGGGGTGCAGAGTCGATGATGACCCCCCTGGCTATAGTAGCCTTCAGCAGGATAGGCGCCCTCTCCACGCGGAACGATGAGCCGGAGAGGGCCTGTCGTCCCTTTGATGCGGACCGAGATGGCACGGTGATGAGCGAGGGGGCAGCGGTCCTGGTCTTGGAGACTCTAGAGCACGCTGCCAAGCGAGGAGCACGGATCTACGCCCAGGTTCTGGGCTACGGTTTCACGGAGGATGCCTACCATATCGCTGCCCCGGATCCCAGTGGAGACGGGGCGGCCTGGGCGATGAGCCTGGCCATCCAGGAGGCGGGAATAAACCCCTCTGAGGTCGATTATATCGCCAGTCATGGTACAGGCACAGTTCTAAACGATGTCTCGGAGACCAAAGCGATAAAGGCGATCTTTGGCGGCGATGCTTATCGCGTGCCCATCAGTTCCAACAAATCGATGGTGGGCCATATGCTGGGAGCCGCGGGGTCTATCTCTATCATCGCTACGGTGAAGGCTATGGAGGATAGCCTCCTTCCGCCCACCATAAACTTGGAGACCCCCGATCCAGAGTGCGACCTGGATTATGTCCCCCATCTGGTCCGGCCAGCCCGTGTAGATGTGGGGTTGATCAACGCCTTTGGTTTCGGCGG
>DMLA01000128.1:0-3040 GCA_003453555.1 Chloroflexota bacterium
AGGTCGCTCTTCTCCAAGACCGCTCCCGTCTCCCCCCAGGTCAGTCGGCCCGTCAAGTCCAAGGGTTCATTCGTCATACGGTCTTTCACCGCGGCCGCCACCCCCTCATCTCCCGGGCCACCAAGGAGCACCACCGAGCCGCCCAGGTTTTCGATTATCCTATCGGCGATGGCGGCGAACCGCTCGGCGGGCCAACGCTTGGCCGGGAGGTACATCCCCGGGTTCCGGCCCCCGGCGGGATGGATGGTCACCAAGGGGTGGGCTTTGGCTAAGAACGCTTGGGCTCGCTCTCGCTCCTCAGAGCGAGGGTGGAATTCTAAGGCTGGACGCTCGACTTTGACCCCTATCGCCCGGGCGGTGTCGAGGTAGAGTTCGGCCTCATGTTTGATACCCTTTACGGGTACGCGGATGGTCAAAGAGAAGCCCCGCCCGCCGCTGTCTAGCCCCACGCGGTGGGGGATACCGGCTAGATAGGGGAGAAGGGTGATCAAGGGAGAGCGCTCCAAGACGAAACAGGCCTCGTAGTCCCTGGCTCGCAACCGTTGGACGAGGGCCCAGTAGTCGCTCCAACCGTACCGCCCGCTCCCCACGCGTCCGCAATCGACAAGATCGTCCAGATGGGGGTTGGTTTCCAAGAGGGGGCGAGACCAGGGGCCCACGGCGTAGTCGAGGCGCGCCTGGGGGTAGGCCCTCCGTAGGGTGGCTACAAGAGGGGTGGAGAGGAGAACATCTCCCACGCAGCAAGGCTTCAGAATCAATATCGCCCGGGGTGAGGGGGGAAAGGCAGGAGAACTCCGCAAGCGAAAAGGGAGACCCAGGAGCCGGCAACTGAGACCCACGAAAACGTCCCTAAGAGAGATGTTCGTCCCTCCTTCCAAAAGGGGACGAGAGTCCTCGTCCCCTGAGCCACTGGCAATGAGGTTGCGCTACTGACTAGTCTTCCCCTTTCTCCTCACAGATTTCTTCCGGAGCGTTCCCCCACGGTAGGGGGGTGCCGCTATGGGGCAGACAGTGCAAAGGGAATAGTCCTGCATGCGGGAGGCCAGCCGAGGGTCGGTCTCATCGAGGGCGTTCTGCATGGTGACTACGGTGGGGAGTTTGGCTTGGTAGCGATAGTTGAATATCTGATAGAGTTTCTCTCTAGCCCAGGGGGTGGCGCTCTCCGTTCCCAGATCGTCCAGGACCAGGAAGGGAGCGCTTCGCACCTTCTCGAACTCCTTATCATAGGAGACGGCACTGTGAGGAGCGAAGGTGGCCCGCAGGTGGTCCAAGAGGTCGGGGACCACCACCAACATGGCCGGGTAACCCAGGCCTTGACGGTAGTTGGCGATGGCCGCCGCCAGGTGGGTCTTCCCACAAGCATCCCGCCCCATGAGGACCAGCCAACCATCGGGCTCTTGGGCGAAAGCCTTGGCTATCTCGTAGGCCCGCTTGAGGTTCCTACGCTCATTGGCCGGCAGGTCGGCTCGCTCAGAGTCAAACGTCTCGAAAGTGTTGTCGCCATAAAGGGGCAATCGATTCAACCCCCCATAGCCATCTATGCCCGAGGCTCTATAGTCCCGGGCCTCGATATGGTAAATGCGGCAGAGGTCGGGGTCGGTCATTCGCGAGCGCAACCGCACGTCTATCTCCTCCAGGGGGTGATTGGTAGTGACGACGGTGGGCAGTTGAGAGTTATAACGGTAGTTGAAGATCTGATAGAGTTTCTCCTGGGCCCAAGGGGTGGTGCTTTGAGCCCCTAAGTCGTCGAGGATGAGGAGGGGCGCAGTGCGCACCGTCTCGAACCGCTGGTCATAGGTGGCCGGGCTATCGGGCCCGAAGGCCGCCCGGAGGTGATCCAGGAGGTCGGGGACTACCACGAAGAGGGTAGGGCGCCCCTGCTCTACGCAATAGTTGGCGATGGCCGCCGCCAGGTGGGTCTTGCCACTGCCATAACCTCCGGTGAGGATCAGCCAGCCCTGGGGCTGCTCGGCGTACTCCCTGGCCAACTCATAGGCCCTACGGAGATTCTCCTTCAATCTGGGAGGGAGGCCATACCCCTCCGGCTTGAAGGTCTTGAAGGTCATGCGGGTGAGGAGCCCCAGGTTGCTGGCCCGCCGCAGATCCTCTAACCGCTTACGGGCCAACTCGCCTTCCTTGCACTGGCAGGTTATGGGCTTGCCGAAATCGGGGTGGCCGGGCTCCACGTCGCGGTAGAGGTAACCCAATCCCCCACAGAAGGGACAGGTCTCCTTCTCAGTCTTCCAGGTAATCGGCATACTCCCCTTTGAAGTATCGATAACGATCCTCCTTAGAACCCCGTTTAGGGGCTCCGTCGTCTTTCCCCTCCCGAGCCCAACGCTCGAGGATAGCCTGTATATACCGCCAATTTCGGGCGTTTCGTTCTACCGCTATCTTGAAGGCCTCCTCTATCCAGGCGGCGGGGTAGGTTTTCTCCGCCTCCCGCAACTCTTCCGCGATCAGGGGTTGCAGGAGGCCGATGTTCTGCTCATAGAGGGCGAAGATGTTAGGTCGTTCCACTTCCACTCCCTCCCCTGGCCTGGAAGGCATCCCCTCCAGCCTCAACTCCCCCCGCTCTATTTTCTCTACGGCCCGGCGCGATGGGTCGTCGTTCAAGAAATACCAACTCTCTTGGCTATCACCTCCCTCGGGATCCTTTACGGAAACCCGTAAGAGGGTCCCCCGGGCCACAGCCCTCTCCAGCCCCTCATCGAGGAGATCCTCCGGGCGCCGACCAGCCACCTTTCCCTCGGGATCCTTTATGGACAACCCAGCCAGGAGCAAGGGGTCTTCCCTCAGTTCCTGGAGGCTAGCATATCTAAGATGGCCCTTCTTGCCGTGGAGGAGCCAGAAGAGATGGAGGGTGACCTTTAGTTCCGGCAGATTATCGATGTGGGGCATAAGTTGGCTAAAGAAGAGATCGGGGAGGGGAGTGAAGCGCACTTTTCCTTCAGGGAAACCAGCAAACCCTTTCATCTTCTAACCACCAAAGATACCGTTTTTGAGCCAACGTGGTCAGCCGATACTGTGCCAACGTGGT
>DMLA01000128.1:3401-21091 GCA_003453555.1 Chloroflexota bacterium
ACCATCCTGTAGGAATTTCAGGAGGGCTCCCCCCACTACTAAAGAGCGGTCTGTGGCTGCTCTCCCACCCTTTCAGGCCGTACAAAGTTCAAGAACTTGGCTTGTTTCTTTTGAAAAAGGAGTTGAAATTGCCCCGTGGGGCCGTTGCGATGTTTGGCCACCACTATGTCCGCCAGGCTGGTCTCATCGGAATCCTCTTCTGAGACCTCACGGTATATGAAGATGACCACGTCCGCATCCTGTTCGATGGAACCCGACTCTCTAAGGTCGGAGAGGATGGGGCGCTTATCCGCCCTGAGTTCGACGGCCCGCGAGAGTTGGGAGACGGCCACCAAGGGGACCCTCAATTCGCGGGCTAGGGATTTGAGTTGTCGGGAGATATATGAGACCTCCTGCACGCGGTTCTCGGCTCTAATCCCGGCTCTCATCAACTGCATGTAGTCGACGATGACCAGATCCACTCCATACTCGGCGTGCAGTCGCCGGGCCTTAGCCCTCACCTCCATGGGGGTTATGGCTGGAGTATCATCGATGAAGATAGATGTCTCTGATAGTTCTCCCATAACGTCGACTATCCTCTTTAACTCTTCCTCCTCGAACTCCCCGATCCGAAGCCTCTGGGACTCGATCTCCGATCCGGCAGAGACGAGACGCTGCACCACTTGCTCCCCAGGCATCTCCAGGCTGAAGAGAGCCACGGTGGCCTTCTGCCTCCGAGCGATCGCCTCGGCCATAGTTAAAACTAGGCTGGTTTTACCCATGCCCGGCCGACCGGCTACGATGATGAGGTCCGCTGGTTGTAACCCGCCCAGGAGTTTGTCCAGGTCGTAGAAACCGGTAGGGAGGCCGATAGTCTCCCCCCGATGTTGGTAGAGGTACTCGATCCGGTCGTAATACCGATCCAGCACCTGCTGGATGGGAGCCAGATCCCGCTCCACCCGCCTTTGGGCCACGCTGAAGATGATCTGCTCCGCCCGGTCGACGATCTGATCCACCTCGTCGGCTTCCTCATAAGCGATACCCGCTATCTCCCCTGCCGCCCCGATGAGACGGCGGAGCACCGCCGCCCGCTCCACAATCCGCCCATAGTCCTCCACATAGACCGGGGTGGGCACGGCATTGATGAGGGAGGTGAGGTAACTGGGCCCTCCCACCTCATCTAATTGCCCTCGCCGCTCCAGTTCATCGCAGAGGGTGATCAGATCCGCTGGCTGACGTCGTTCGTGGAGATCCAGTATCGCTTTGTAGATGAGGCTATGGGATTGGCGGTAGAAATCTTCGGGGCGTAGAAAAGCGGAGACCTTAAGCACCGCGTCACGGTCGATAAGGAGGCTGCCTAATACCGACTGTTCGGCCTCGATGTTCTGGGGGGGTAGCCTTACTGTGGCCATGCTTACCCCTCGCTGAGATCGTCAAGATCGAGGCTATCTACGAAATCGCGGAAGGGGGCTAACTTCTCCTCTTCTTCCGCGGTGAGGCCTTCTCTATCCTCGCTGGGCACGATACCCGCCCTCTCCATCACCGACTCGGCCACATAGATGGGCGCTTTCGCCCGGACAGCAAGGGCGATGGCATCGCTGGGGCGGGAGTCGATCTCTATGCGCTGGCCATTGAACTCAATGACGATCTGGGCGTAGAAAGTATCATCCCTCAAATCGTTGACCAAAATGTGGGAGACGGAAGCCTCTACCCCATCGATGAGGGACTTAAGGAGGTCATGAGTTAAGGGGCGTGACATCTCTAGAGATTGCATACCTATGGTGATGGCATCGGCTTCAAAGGGGCCGATCCAGATGGGGAGGTACCGCTCCGTGTTCTCGTCTTTGAGGACTACAACACGGTGGTTGGAGATGAGGCTAACCTTTATGCTGTCCACCGTCACCCTGATCATTTCGTCCCTCCCGCCCCTTAGGGTCTGGCCCTGGTTCTTCTTTTTCCATTATACCACAAGAGGAGAGGGCATACAAATAGAGCAGTCTCCTAAAAGGAGAAGGGGAGCAAATTTTAAGGTCGCCTTACAGATGACAAAGGGAAGAAAAGATGGTATAATGCACTACACCTTAACTACTATAGGAGAGACGATGCCAGTCGACTTAGGACCTATCTTGACAGTGAGCGGCTTCATCTTGGGGTTCTACTTTTTGGCCTTTCTTCTAAGCCTGGTCATCTGGACCTTCCGAGATATCCGCTCTCGATCGCCGGATATATTCGTCCAGCTTTTGGCCACCCTTTTAGTCCTGGTTCTCAACCTCCCGGGGGTTCTGCTCTACTTCATCCTGCGCCCTCAAGAGACCCTGGCCGAGGCTTATCAACGGTCGCTGGAGGAGGAAGCCCTGCTCCAAGATATCGAAGAGCGTGACTCCTGCCCGGCCTGCAAACGTCCCATCGAGCCCGACTACCTCTTCTGTCCCCACTGTCACACTCAGCTGAAAAAGGCTTGCCCCAATTGCGGCCGCCTCCTTCATCTGGCCTGGGACCTCTGTCCTTATTGTGGAACTAGAGAGCCAGCGCTGGCTTCGGAAGAGAGGGAACCCTCGCCAGAAGAGCCTTAGCCTGACCACCAGGCAAACTCTCCTCTAGGTGACCAGCCCACCCTTGAGAGAGGGCGATAAGCATCCCTCCGGCCATCGCTCCCAAAAAGAGGGAGAACGGCTTGCGGATAAAAGAAGTTCGTCGATAGGCGAATTTGGGGAAATCTTTGATTTCCCTTTTATCCGCTGTTAAGTGAAGTTGCTCAAAGTTCATCTCTTATTCTTGTTGCCTTCTGAATCTCGTTAAATGTTTAGGAAATTGCCTATTCTCGATACGATGCTTCATATTTTCTGCCCACCCAGCAAATTGGGGATCGATTTGTACCATCTTGTCGCAACAATTCAGTGCTTCCTCAATCTCGTAAAGCAGGTGGTGAGCCCATGCTTTGTTATACCAGGCATATACATTATTGGGATTGACTTCGAGTGCTTTATTGGCATATTCCAGAGCCTCCCTTGGCTTACCCAAGTCAACGAGTGACCACGCTTTATTGAAAAGAGCAGTCTCATTACTGGGATTGACTTGTAGTGATTTTGCAGCACATTCCAGTGCTTCAAGACTATAGTCCCATTGCTTGGTGTCATTGGCCAACTGATTAAGAGCATTAGCCTTGATAGCATAAGCTTGATCGTTTTGAGGGTGTTGTTCAATAATTTGGTCAAGATACTCAATGGCCTCTCTAACCTTTCCCTGCTTATAAATCATGTCCCAAGCCCTCTTTTCCCAACCTTTTTCTATCATTTCGAATCATCCTGAAAAGCGGAGGGCAATTTCATTTAACGTTCCGCGGATAGAAGAAAGTATGTGAGGCAAATTGGGGCCAAGCGTAGCGAAGCCTTTTATCCGCTGTTAGACGAAGTGGTCTGCGCTTGTTTCTTCTATTTTTCCTCTCTTCTCCATAAGAGGAGTAACGATTTCCACTCAAGACTGAGCGTAATATCACCTAGATTCATTTTATAGCAGGCTATTTGGTCTAACAAGGGTTTGCTCCCCATTTGGGCGCTCGACCCCTTCCGGGAGAAATAGTGGGCTGACCATCACGCCCAGAAAGGCCAAAGCCGGAGAGGCAACTTGTGCCTCTCTTTGGCTTCTTAGCGGGTTATGAGCCAGGCGAGACCTCCCACTAGGGCAGTGATAGCCAGGCCGTAGCCGATGGTCTTCCTCAAAACGAGCCCCTCTCGCCCCTCCAGACCGGCGGTGCTGCAACCGACGATGATCTTGGCCGGGGCCAGCATGCTCCCCAACGAGCCCCCTGTGGTCTGAGCCCCCAGGATGACCAGGATAGCCACACCGATCAGTTGAGCGGTGCTTTTCTGCAGGGGAGCGAAGACCACATTAGAGTTGGTGTTGCTCCCCGTCATGAAGGCTCCCAGGAGCCCTATGAAAGGGGAGAGAAAAGGGAAGGCCTGGCCGACTAGGCGACTTAGGCCCTGGGCCAAGATGATAGTCATACCGGTGTGATCCATGATCATGGCCATACCCACCATAGAGGCTATCCCGATAGTGGAAGGGATGGCGGAACGTGCGGTCTGGGAGAGGATGGTAGAGGCGGCCCCCCTTCTATAGAGGCCTGCCCGCCGATATGTGAAATAGGCCAAGATGGAAGCGTAGGCCAAAAGGGCTCCTGCGTGGCCGAAGAGGCTAATCTTTCTCCCCACCCCGGCCTCGGTCACCCAACCGAGAGTGGTTTCGACCTGGGGGAAGTGAACGGTGATCACCACTTGGTTGAGGAGACGATGTAACGGCGGCCAAAGTTCGGCGGCGGTCACCATGACGATGAGAAGGAGATAGGCCGAGACCGCCACCCCCAGCCCCATCTTAGAGGCCTTCAAAGGGGCTGACTTTTGCCCTCGATAGGGAGCGAGGCGGGTCACCCCAAAAGCGGCTACCAATCCAGCCATCCCCGCTACGAAGCCGGCTAGGTTCCAGAGACCACGGGTCGCCAGTAAGTACTGCACGGAGGCCATGACCGCACCGATGATCAAGAGGGCGGGCAAAGAATGGCGAAGAGCCCGCCTCCCCTGGCAAGCGTGCACAGAGGAGAGGCCACAGCCGAAACAGGCTACCCCCAGGAAGAAAGCGGACCAAGGGGCTAACTCCAGGCCAGAGAGGCCAGTAGCGGCGATGAGGGCGTTGAAAGAGGAGGCGATGTCACCAAAGGTGACGGACCAAGAGTGGCCGATAGCCGGAGCCACTACCGCTACCACCGGCTCAAAGCCCAGCCCCAGGAGAAGGGGGGCTACTACCGCTATGGGCACGCCGAAGCCGGCTACCCCTTGCAGGAAGGCGCTGAAGACCCAGCCCAGGATCAAAAGTTGTAGGGTCTTATCCCCCGTGAGGCCAGATATCCCCTCGCTGATCACATCGATGGCCCCGGCTTCGTTCACCACGTTGTAGAGAAGGAGAGCCATCCAAATGATATAGAGCACGAAGAGGCTAAGAAGCAGTCCCTTCAATTGGGAATAGGCTAACAGTTCCGGAGTCGCTCCGAAGAAAAGAAACCCCACGATGAAAGCGGTGAGCCAGCCCGCAGGGCCAGCCCGGGCAGCCCCCCACCTCAACCCTACCATAAGGAAGAGGATCACGCCGATAGGCGAGGTGGCCAGAAGCCCTCTGGTCAGATTGAGAGGCAAGTTTTCCATCCCCAGCCCTTCTTTAGGATCACAAATGGCACTTTGATGCTCTCAGTCTATTATATCTCAAAAGAATTGCCAACGCCGATCCCAAAGGGGTGTGAGGGTAGTTCTCTCATCGTTGTACCTCCGTACGAGGGGTGTTGATAAGATACCACAGGAACCAGAAGCCGACTATTCTCTAAGGATCTATTCATATGATATACTTGGCTCAGCAACCGTTTCTAGTCTCTCGTTCAAGGCTCTGGGCAGCGCGCAAGCGTGGAGAAGGAGCGGTAGCAAGCACTTATCCAAAGGTGTCAAATGGAAGATGTAGATCGTGGGGTTCTTATTCTCACCTCTGATGTCGGCGGTGGTCACCGGAGCGTGGCTCTAGCCCTGGCAGAGGCTCTGGAGCCTTTTCATGTTAAGGTTTCCATCGTTGATGTCATAGCCCAAGGTCTACCCTCGCCTCTCAACCGCATCGGTGGGCTCTATGGCCCTCTGGTGAACGGGGCGCCCCTCATTTGGCATGCTCTCTATCATCTCACCGAAGGCCAATGGCGCACGGGGTTTCTCCTTAGATGCCTTAAACCGCTTTTCTTCAAGAGGCTGATTAGCCTTCTTGCGACTACAAACCCCGACGTGGTCGTCTCCACCCACCCTTTGGCAAACCATCTCACCGTTTGGGCTTTACAGCGGACGAGGCGAGTCCCAGTGGTTACCATGATCACCGATCTGGTGACGCTTCATCCCCTTTGGATCTGCTCTGAGGTGGATCTCTGCCTTGTACCCACCGAGGAGGCGCGCAGGGAAGCCCTGAATTGGGGTATTCCAGGGGCGAAGGTAAAGGTTGTGGGATTGCCTGTGGGTCTGGCCTTCACTAAGAGAGTTTCCGACCGGGATGCCGTGAGGGCTGAATTGGGCTTGGCACGCCATCTTTTCACCGTCCTCATCTCTGGCGGTGGAGAGGGGATAGGTGAGCTTTGGGCGTTGGTCAAAGCGGTGGCTAAAGCCGGGCTGGGGGTGCAACTTATAGTGGTGGCCGGTCGAAACCGAAAGTTAAAAGACCGGTTGGAAGAGAGGGCCTGGGAGATCCCTATACACGTCACCGGCTTCACGGAGAGGATGCCAGCGCTGATGCGGGCCGCCGATTGTATTATCACCAAGGCCGGCCCGAGCACCATGTCTGAGGCCCTCGTCTGCGGTCTCCCTCTGATCATAACCAGTGCCATTCCAGGTCAGGAGGAAGCAAACGTGGATTATGTGGTCCAGAGTGGCGCTGGCATCTACACCCCCACCCCGGAGAAGGCCGTAGCTGCCTTGAAGGAATTCATAGCCTCCCCCGGAACCCTGGAGCAGATGAGAAAGGCAGCCTGGCAACTGGCACATCCGCAAGCGGCCGAAAAGGCTGCCCGACTGATTGCCAGCCTGGCACGATAGTATTGCTAGAGGGCTGAGCCACTAGGGTGGAGGCCTCTGGTTCACGGCCCCCTCCTCATTGTTAAGCCCCTACATTTGTAGATCAGATGAGAATTGGTTGGGGTTTGACCGGCGAAAGAGACTTATATAGCGTCGCAGGTAAACCGCGACGTTTTTTCATCCGAGACGGACTCGGAGGCTACGAGGACCCTAATTTGAAGGCCCCCAGGCCCGGATACATCGCGGCGTCGCCCAACTCCTCTTCGATGCGCAGGAGCCGGTTGTACTTGGCTACCCGCTCGCTTCGGCAGGGGGCTCCCGCCTTTATCTGTCCCGTGTTGAGGGCCACGGCCAGGTCGGCGATGGTGGTATCCTCGGTCTCCCCGCTCCGGTGGGAGATGACCTGCGTCCAGCCCGCTTTCCTGGCCATCTCCACGGCTGCTATGGCCTCGGAAAGAGTCCCTATCTGGTTCACCTTGATGAGTATGGAGTTGGCCGCCTTTTCCTCGATAGCGCGCTTTAGACGTTGAACGTTGGTTACCAAAAGGTCATCGCCCACGATCTGAATCTCGTCGCCTAGCCTCTGGGTAAGGAGCCTCCAACCTTCCCAATCGTCCTCCGCCAAGCCATCTTCGATGGAGATAAGGGGGTAGGTCTCGACCCAATGGGCGTAGAAATCGACCATCTGGGCGCTGGTCAACTTCCGCTCTTCCTTCCTCAGATGGTATACCCCCTCTTCATAGAACTCGGTGGCCGCGGGGTCGAGAGCGATATAGACATCCTCTCCACTCTTATAGCCTGCCCTCTCTATGGCGGCCAGGATCAGCTCGATCGCTTCCTCGTTGGAGCCCAATGATGGGGCAAAGCCGCCCTCATCACCTACGTTGGTGTTGTAGCCTTTCTCCTTCAACACCGCCTTCAGACTATGATAAACCTCCGCTCCCCAGCGTAGGGCCTCGCTAAAGGTGGGCGCTCCAGCGGGCACGACCATGAACTCCTGGAGGTCGGTGGAGTGGGCGGCGTGTTTCCCCCCGTTGAGGATGTTCATCAGGGGGACGGGCAAGGTATGGGCTCCCACGCCTCCTAGATAGCGATAGAGGGGCAGGTCTAGGGCCTTGGCCGCCGCCTTGGCCACAGCCAAAGAGACGCCCAGGGTAGCGTTGGCCCCCAGATTCGATTTGTTGGGCGTGCCGTCCAACCCCACGAGAAAGGCGTCTAGGCCCGCCTGATCGAGGGCATCCCAGCCGATGAGGTCCTCGGCGATCTTCTCGTTCACGTTCTCTACCGCCTTAAGCACCCCTTTGCCCCCGTACCGCTTCTCCTCATCGCGGAGTTCCAGGGCCTCATGGCGACCGGTGGAGGCGCCGGAGGGGACCGCCGCCCGCCCCACCGCCCCGCTAATCAAGAGGACCTCCACCTCCACGGTGGGGTTACCCCGGGAGTCAAGGATCTCCCGCGCGTATATGTCTTCTATCATGGTCATGGGTTATTCTCCTTGATTACACTATCTGCACATAGGGATTGAATCACGAATGTCGCGAAAGAAACGAATAACTTGAAAAGAGATCACTTCACTCCTTGACTTCTGGGGAATTCACTAGCCTCTTGAATTCGGCTCCCTTGCTCCCAAGGTTGACCAGAAGACCCAAACGGTAACCTGACGCCTTGAGATGGGAAAGGGTCTGTATGTAATCCTCGGGAGCGAACCCCCGCTTGGCTTTGATCTCCACTAGGCAATCCTCGACAACGAAGTCAACCCGGCGCGTGTCTATCTGCTTTCCTTTATAGTAGACGGGTATCTTCTCCCCTCACACGAAATCTAGCGACCTGGTTTCTAACTGCAAGGCTAGAGCGGTTGATAAGTTACCTCCTGGAAGCACGGTCCCAAGTTTCTGTGTACCTCGATGCAGGCTCCGACTATCTCGCCTGTAACGTCGTCGAAATCGTACCCTTTTGTAGAACGACCAGCCTGCATCATCTGAACTACTTTTCGTGAGATTGGCCTTTTCGCTCCTTCGTGATTCTATCTCGGCTTCAATCCCAGCGCCTTATATAGTCCCTCGAAGTCGAAATGTTTCTCTAGTAGTTTCTCGAAGCGCTCGATTTTCTTCTTCTGGTGAAAACGGGTCTTCCCGAAGTAGCGCTCGATGATCTCCACCGCGGTTAGAGTGTCTTGGCTCACCAAAATCATGGGCACCCCTAACTCCTCCGCCCGTGCCAGGATGACGGCGTTGGGGTGCAGGTTGCCGGTGAGGATTAGGCATTTGGTGGAGGTCTCCAAGGCCGCCAGTTGGATGTCCGGCCGGTCGCCGCCGGTGATGACCGCTTTGTCGGGCTTCCGGCGGAAGTAGGAGAGAGCGCTGTCCGCGCTCATGGCCCCGATCATCAGATGCTCCACTAACTCGTCCGCCTTCTCTGGGGAGTTGAGTATCCGTCCCCCCAGAACCTCCGCCAACTCCCCTACACTCATGGAGAGGAGAATCCGCTCTTCCGGCAAGACAGCATAGACCTTTATCCCCCGATCCTCGAGGAAGGGCCTGACCGTCCTCTGCACGTGTTCGAGCCTCTGCTTAGGGACAGTGTTGAGGACAGCCCCCAACATCGATTGGCCAAAGACCTCTTGGCGCAGGAGCAGGCTATTCAGAGATAGATCGTCCTCATATCTGATAATGACCAACTCCCAGGCTCCTAGAAGTTCCGCTACTTTTTGAGATGGAAGACCAACCAAGGCTCCATCGGTCAGGGAGGCCCCGCCTCCCAAAAGCATCACGTCCTTATCTTTAGACGCCTGCTTGTAGGCTTTCTTTATGCGTTGCCTTACGTCCATCCTCTCCCCCTTGAGGATCGATTCCAGGGTGAGGGGGTCGAGGCAGACCGGGGCCAGGATCTCTGAACCTTCCTCTAATCGAAAGAGTTCCTTGATGACCTCTGCATCTTCATCGATGGCGCGCCCCTTTATCCGTTTGGCCGTGCTGCTTATGGGCTTCATATAGCCCACGCGGAACCCATCGCGGCGGAACCTCAAACCCAACCCTACACATAGCGAGCTCTTGCCGGAGAAGGCCTCCGCCGAAGTCACATATACCGCCACCGCCTTTTCAGCCATTTCTCCTCCTTTGCCACCGAGGCGCCGTTAAAGCCTCCTTAATCATTGGAGAGCCATCCTCAGATCGACAGCCACCGCTCCCTTTCCCTCCTCGCAGACTATAAGGGGGTTTATATCCAGTTCTACGATCTCTGGGAAATCGGTCACCAACTGGGATACGCGGAGGATGCAATCCACGATAGCCTCCAGATCCGCTGGGCTCTCCCCCCGCACCCCTCGCAGTAGGCTATAGCCACGGATCTCGGAGAGCATCTCTCTGGCCTCCCAGCGGGCCACCGGAGCGATGCGGAAGGTCACATCTCTGAGGGCCTCCACGTAGATCCCACCTAAACCGAAGGCCAAGAGGGGCCCAAATTGTGGGTCGCGGCTCATCCCCACCAGCACCTCGTAGCAACCCTCAACCATCTCCTGAACCAGCACCCCCCATATCTCAGCCTCGGGCATGAACCGCAAGGCCCGATAGTTCAAAAGGTCGAAACTATCCCTAACCTCATCAGGCCCCCTTATATTGAGCCTTACCCCTCCGATGTCCGTCTTATGCAAGATATCGGGAGAGGCTATCTTCATGGCCACCGGATAGCCGATGCTTTCAGCCGCCTCGAGTGCTTCCTCTGGGTTCCTGGCCAATACCGACTGGGGCAAGGGGATACCATAAGCCTCCATCACCCTGCGCGCCTCAGCGTCCCCCACCGTCAGCCTTCCCTCAGAACGAACTTGCTCGAAGACCTCTTGCGCCCATGGGGAGTGGACCTCGAATCGCTCGATCTCCCGAGGGGGACGGTCCAAGAACTCCTTCCTCTTGTAGATAGCCAGCATCGCCTTCACCGCCCGCTCCGGGAAGTTGTAGTTGGGTATCCCGTAACGGCGCAGAACCTCCCTCCCGGGCTCGGTCATCTCCCCACCCATCAGGCAAGCCAACACCGGCTTATCATATCTCTTCGCCGTCTCGCCCACCGCCTCCGCTACATCCTCCACATGCATCACCACCTGGGAGAGGAAGATGGCGATCACCCCATCCACGTTGACATCCTGAAGGACGGTATCCAGAGCGTATCGATATCGCTCGGCGTCAGCGTCTCCCAGGCAATCTACGGGGTTGTAGACATTGGCCGCAGCGGGCAACCTCTCCTTCAGCCGCTCTACCGTCTCCCGGGTTAAGGAAGCCATCTTCAGCCCCACTCGTTCCAACTCATCTGAAGCCATGATCCCCACTCCCCCGCCGTTGGTGACGATGGCTATCCGTCGACCCCTTATCAAGGGCTGCTGGGAAAAGGCGAAGGCATAGTCGAAGAGATCCTCCACCGAGTTGGCTCTCACCACCCCTGCTTGTCGCAAGGCGGTATCGTAAGCCTTCTCGGAGCCGGCCAGGGTTCCGGTGTGAGAGGAGACAGCCTTGGCACCGGCCTCTGTGGTTCCTGCCTTGATGATGACGATGGGGGTCTTCTGGCTGACCCGGCTGGCTACCTCCATGAATCGGGTGCCGTCTACGATACCTTCCAGGTAGGCAGCGATGACTTTGGAGCGAGGGTCATCCCCCCAAGCCTCAAGCATGTCTATCTCGTTTATATCCGCCTTGTTCCCCAGACTCACAAGCCGGGAGAAGCCCACCCTCTCGCTGATCGCCCAGTCCAATATGGCGGCCAAGAGAGCCCCCGACTGGGACATGATGCAGATATCGCCTTGCTCGGGCATCCCTCGGGCGAAGGTGGCGTTCAAGGGGCAGAGGGTGTCTATGATGCCCAGACAGTTGGGGCCGATCATGCGTATCCCATAGCGGGAGGCTATCTCCACGAGCCTCCTCTCCTCTTTCATCCCCTCGCCACCCACCTCCCGGAAGCCAGCGGTGATGATCACTACCCCTCGCACCCCCTTCCGGCCACACTCCTCCAGCACCGAGGCTACTACGGGGGCAGGCACGACGATGACGGCCAAGTCTATCAAACCGGGCACCTCAAGGACGGAGGGGTAGACCTTAAGCCCCAATATCTCCCCTCCCTTGGGGTTGACGGGGTAGACCTTGCCTTTGTAGCCGTATTGGAGGAGGTTCTTCAAGACGCCATGGCCTAACTTCTCCTCATCGCGAGAAGCACCGATGACGGCTACAGATTGGGGAGAAAAGAAGAACTCGAACATCGATCCCTCTAACCCATAGTGCTTCCATATATTACCCCAAAAGGAAGTACAGGGCAATTGACAAGATGAGGAAGGGGAGATATAATAAATGTGCGATTATTCTAATATACTAATCTAGATAGGAGGCCAGATGGAGAGGGACGCCTACCGCTTGCTAGCCAGAACCACAAAAGCCTTGGCCCACCCTACTCGCCTTGCCATCCTCTCCTTACTTCGGGAGGGGGAGGTTTGTGTCTGCGATCTGGAGCCGGCTCTCGGTCTCCGCCAAGCGAATATCTCCCAACACCTTGCCATCCTGCGGAGGGCCAATCTGGTGACCAGTCGCCGGGAAGGGCTGAGGATCCTCTACCGGGTGAGCGATGAGAGGGTCTTTGAGGCGTTGGATCTGTTATCTTCTATCGCGCGTAAGCAACTGGTTGAGGCTACTGAGGCTTTAGCATCGCTCATGCCGTCGAACTTGGAAACAGAGGTTTGAATGGGGAAAGGGGCTTTACCTTGCTGTTGCAAAGGGGAACCCTTTGCAGATCTTCCTCCCGAATTGCGGCCCAAGATGAAACGAAAGGGCTCCTTACGACAGACGAGGTGTCCGCTCTGCGGGAAGGAATATTGGACCAATCGGGAGACGGACCTATGTTTCGACTGCGAAAAGAGCCAAGTTGGAGGTGTGGCCGAATAGCCTCGCGAAGTAGTCTAATAGCAGTGGGGGCGATAGGTCGAAATTCAAACACGGATGAGGGTTTATCGGCCCCCCTTAATTTACGGGAGAAAGGAGACCCATGGTCGAAACAGAATACTTGGAAGCCCAAGTAGATAAGTTCGTCTTCAAAGTGAAGAGGGGTTGCTACTACACAGAAGAGGGCATATGGATGCAAGTGGAGAACGGTGCTGGCAGAGTTGGGGTTAGCGATTTCCTACAGCAGAAGAGTGGCGATGTGGCCTTCGCGAACCTCCCCGAGTTGGGCAGCACCTTGAAGCAGGGGCAGGGGATGGGGAGCATCGAGACGATCAAGGCTGATGTGACTATCAGTTCTCCTATCTCTGGGGTTGTTCAAGAGACGAACAGAGAACTGGAGATAAAGCCGGAGTTGATTAATGAAGACCCCTACGGCGAGGGCTGGCTCGTTCTTATAGAGATGAGTGATTTCGAAAGCGACCGGAAGAACCTCTTGACCGCGGAGGAATACCTGGCGGTGATGAAATCTCAAGCCGAGGAGGAGGCGAAGAAGCGGTGAGTCGAAAAGAGGATAACAAGGTGCTGGTCATCCCTTGTAGCGGAATAGGGAAGGCCTTCGGCTCGGTAGCCCGGGAGGCCATGTATATGATTGTGGAGGAACTGCGACCAGAGGAGACGGAGACCGTCTGTCTCTCGCTCCTCACCCTGGGGGACGAGGAAGCGAAGGATCGTGTCCGAAGCCATCCAGTGATCACCATTGACGGATGTGCCCAGGCTTGCGCGGAGGAGAACGTGAAAGGCGTGGGTGGTCGTAGCGTGGCCAACTTCAGGGTGGTAGATACCTACCGGGAGCACCGTGAACTGAAAGTGAAGTCAGTACTCCACCCGGGAGAGGCGGGGCGAAAGCTAGCCCACATCCTGGCTAGAAAGGTAGCCTCGCAAGTCGATGCCGTTAAGGCGAAGGAGGAGATGATAGATGGTTGATCTACCCAAGAAGAAGGTGGGAATCATCGCCTGCGCCGGCGAAGAGATCCCAGAAGGGACTATTTCCCGCGTGGCGGCCCGCATGGTTCTGGAGGAGGTGAGACCTGAAGATACCGTCACCCTCTGTCTCCCCCTCTTCCTGGCTGGGGACGAGCGGGAGAGGGCCTTCGCCAGATTCTATCCTACCATCGCCATCGATGGTTGCGAGAAACTCTGCGCCAAGAGGGCTACAGAGAAGTACAGCGGCCCTGTTTCTACTTATATCGTGGTGGATAGGTTGATACAGAAGCGAGGCCTGTCCTCAGGCCAGAGCAGGCACGAACTGGATGAAGCGGGGCAGCGAGCGGCGGAGGTCGTGGCCCAGGAGATCGTAAACCAGGTGGAGCGCATACTAGGAAGGGAGAGGGCTGTTGCGGCCATGCCGGGGGTAGCAGCGACTGCGCCAGCCGGTGCGGGCACGGCATGTGCTTGCGCCTCAGGTATCCCCATGACCCAGGTCAAGATTGGCGGCCAATCTGTGGGCTTGGTCGCGCTAGAGCCGATATTCGAGCAGTTCTACCAGGAAGGTCGTCGGGACGGGCCTGGTCTCGATGAGGATCTAATGAAGACCGTCAAACTCTACAACTATGTTCCACCTAGCGCGGAGGAGAGATACAAGGCAACCCTTTTGGAAGAATATGAGAAGTTCTGCCGCCGCAAGGGGGGATAGATGGCCACCTACACCTATGAGACGACGGTAACTTGGAAAGGAGAGCATTGGGGCCATCTCAAATGCGGCAACGGGCCGGAGATGGAATTCTCGGCTCCTCCGGAGTTGCATGGCCATGCTGGGGTTATGACCCCCGAGGATGCGTTCGTGGCTGCGGCCAACATGTGCGTGATGATGATGTTCCTTTGGGCGGCGGAGAGGTTTAAGATCGATCTAATCTCTTATGAGTGCAAGGCTGAGGGGGAGAAGAAGATAGAATTGGACCGCACGGAGATCTTCACCAGGGTTACCCTGCGGCCCAAGATAAGGGCCAGAGGTACCGAGGAGAAACGGGTGAGACGGGCTCTTCAATCGGCGACGAAATATAGTCTGGTTGCCAACTCTATCAAAGGGGACGTGATCGTGGACCCGGAAATCACGATTGTCTGATTCTTATACCTGAATTTGTGCCTAGATTCAGAAGGAGGGGTAATGTTATATATCAAGGTTCTGGGGCCAGGCTGTCTCAACTGCTATCTCATGAGGCAAGTGACGGTGGATGCCCTAGAGATGTTGGATGTAGAAGCCACCATGGAGCACATCACCGACTACCTTGAGATGCGGAAATACCCCATCATGTATACGCCGGGCCTGGTGATAAACGAGGAGTTAGTCTGCGCGGGACGCATACCGTCCATAAAGGAGGTCATCTCTTGGGTCAAGGAGGCTTTGGAGAAGGAAGACAAAGCCAGGGAATACGAAGTAGAACCTGACCTCAGTCGGGGTGATGAGAAAAGTGGCGGCTTAGGTCAGGCATCTCAACAAGGAGGCCATTCCAAATGAGAGAGGCAACAGCAGAGGTCAGACCGGCGGAGGGAGTGGGGGTGGTTGCACGGTTATCTCTACTGGATCGCTTCTTGCCGATATGGATCTTTCTGGCCATGGCTGTAGGCGTAGCGGCTGGCTACATCTTTCCAGGCATCGCGGAGGTATTCGATGCCTTGCGTATCGATACCGTGTCTTTGCCCATCGCTATAGGGCTCTTGTGGATGATGTACCCCGTATTGGCCAAGGTGAAGTACGAAGAACTATCCAAGGTGGCCACCGCCTGGAAGATGTTCGGAGTATCGGTGATTCAAAACTGGGTCGTCGGCCCAGCCATCATGTTCGCTTTGGCTTGGATATTCCTACCCGACCTGCCCCAGTATCGGGAGGGGCTGATCATCGTAGGGTTGGCCCGGTGCATCGCCATGGTGCTCATCTGGAATATGCTGGCTGGGGGAGACAACGAATACTGTGCGGTACTCGTAGCCCTCAACTCGGTCTTTCAGGTCCTCTTCTACTCGGTGCTGGCCTACTTTTACATCACCATAGCCTCTTCCTGGGTTGCCGGTCCTGAGGCGGCCGCCGTCGTCCGTATCTCCATGATGGACATCGCTCGCAGCGTCTTCATCTTCCTGGGCATCCCTCTCATCGCGGGGATCATCACCCGCTTCACCTTGATGGGGCGTAAAGGCACTGAGTGGTACGAGACCGAGTTTGTGCCCAAACTCAGCCCTACCGCCATCGTGGGCTTGCTCTTCACCATCATCGTTATGTTCTCCATGAAGGGGGAATACATATTGACCTTGCCCGGGGACGTGTTGCGCATCGCCATCCCCTTGGTGGCCTACTTCCTGCTGATGTTC
Organism: Chloroflexota bacterium; assembly: GCA_003453555.1. GTDB lineage: Bacteria > Chloroflexota > Anaerolineae > UBA7937 > UBA7937 > UBA7937. The sequence goes on from DMLA01000128.1 coordinate 19,240, forward strand.
GTGGTTTCTTACCTCATCTCCTGGGCGCTCAAGTTCGTCTATCCGCAGACGGTCACCCTCTCCTTCACCGCGGCCAGCAACAATTTCGAGTTGGCCATCGCCGTTGCGGTGGGCGTCTACGGCATCAATTCAGGGCAAGCCCTAGCCACTGTCGTGGGCCCTCTCATCGAAGTGCCGGTGTTGATAGGCCTGGTTTATGTATCCCTCTGGGCCAAGAGGTTCTTCTTCAACGCCGATGGCACAGTTAAACGGGCTTTAGCCAAGCCCGGGGCTTGAAGGTGAAAAGAGGAGCGAAGCCTCGGGGAAATGGGCGCAAAAGGGTTCAAAGGGGATTCTTCATCTTCGCCATGATTCTTATATTGCTGGCTTTGCAGCGCATCTATCTCTTGTTGGCAAGCTGAGGCTCTCAAGCACTCAACAAAGGCCGCAAACAAATTCAAACCCAGGAGGAGTGTGTAGAAAGAAAAATGGCCGAGAAACCTAGATTCGTGATGTGCTTCTGCACAGGGGAGTGTCCAGGGTTCGAGGAACTGAATCTCTGGCAGTTGATTAACCGCGTGCGGAACGAGTTGGATGTGGAGTACGCCATAGTTCACCCCCAATTGTGTGTGGATGACGGCGATCGCTTTTGGCGAGATTATGCTAAGCCAAACCACACCTACATCGTGGGAGGCTGTGACCCCAGGATGCAGCGGAAGATGTTCAAGGATGCCCTTGCCGAGGTTGGGATTGAGTTCGAGAAGCAGATTGTGCCGCTTGACCTGCGAAACATGTCCACCGAGGACGCCTATAACAAGGTAGCTGAGGCTGTAGCGAGCCCTGCTTCGTAACCTTGGCAAGGGTGCCCATCATCAATGGACTACCGTGGCCTGGGCACCAGGCTTCGCTCATTCACCAACAACCTGTTCGCTCAGGAGGTACTGAAATGGAGGAGATGTTTGAGGGTGTCATTCCAAAGAAGGAGATTCCCTGGTTTCCCAAGGTCGACCATGACGACTGTGTGGGCTGTGAGGAGTGTATCAATCACTGTCCTGCGGACGTCTACGACTGGGACGATGAGAGCGCTCGCCCCGTGGTGGCGCGTCCTCACAACTGTGTCGTCTATTGCATGGGCTGTGCAAAGGCATGTCCTGAGGACGCTATCAGTTTTCCGCCCAAGGATGAGATCGTGGCTCTGATCAAGGAGCTGAGGGCGAAGTACGCGTGAGGGGAGCGGGCGCTGGACATTCAATCGACCAGCGTATCTCTCAATCGTGACCTCAAGGGCTGTGCTGGGCGATAGTTGTGTTGCGGGAGGGAAGAATGTGTCAAGCAACTGCTTACTTGCTAGACAGCGGGCATGAGCAGAATATCAAGATCATGGAAGATGTAGTGCTCGTTGAGCCAAAGGGAGAGAGCATATCCCTAACTGGTTTGCTAGGTGAGCGAAAGTCGGTGCAGGGGCGCTTGAAGAGTATCGACTTCCTGAAGCACGTCGTTCTTCTGCAAGGGGCAGAACAAGAAACTCGGGAGTCGAAGACTCGCCCTAATCAAGTGATGCGCCAAAGGCAATAGGGGAGGTGATAAGCGTGCCGCTCTACGAATTCGAATGCCGTGATTGCGGTCACCAGTTTGAGGTCTTCGCCTCCTTTAGCCAGAAGGAGAAAGGCCTGAAACCAAGTTGCCCGAAATGCGAGAGCCAGAACGCGAGTCAAGTGTTTAGTAGCGTAGGCTTCTTCGCTAAGTCGGGGAGGGTGCCTTTCAACTCTGGAGGGAGCGGTTGCTGCTCGGTAGGGCAGTGAAGAGAGGAGGCGAGAGATGCCTGGACGGGGGCCAGATATGTGGCGAAGAGCGGGATGCTGCGGTGGCCAAG
>DMLA01000115.1:0-2441 GCA_003453555.1 Chloroflexota bacterium
TTCTCTTGGGTAGTGCGCCCATGGGTTGTCTATGTATCCTTTCGCTTTCTTGCCGCGCGATTTCTAAGAAGAGACCGAGAGTCCTCTACGCTCAAGCGGTATGATGGTACCCGTCTAACCAAACGTCTGCTTCTGCTCCCTGGCTCTGGTTCCATCCGAATGTTGCTGCGCTGTCGCTTGAGGTGTAGGGATGGCGAGAGCATAAGGTCTCGTTTTCTGGCTATTGCTGCTGGACTTGCCACCGCAAGCTTGCCTTTGTTGGCTTTCCTTAGTAACTCGCGGATTTCGAAAATCATGTGTTTACGTCCTTGGATATCCTTCAAAGGATAGCGGTAGAGAAGGGTCTTTATCCTCTTTAGGGGGAAAGTACGTCGCCCTTTGACCAGAAGGATAGCCTCTCGGTCCCAAAACCTAGCAAAACGTTGTATCCCTCCGATCACTGCTCTATTAGTGTAGCCTAATTCTTCCTCCAGCGCCAGGATATTTTCCAACCGTTCGGCTATAGAAGGTCTCTTGGCTCTTCTCTGCATCTCTCTAACCCTCATCAAAGCAGTTTTCTTAGCGTCTCCAGGCGGGGATCCACCTCGGGCTCTTCGCACCCGCAAGGCCCCTCGTTTAAGTTCTGGCCACACCGGCCGCAAAAGCCCAGACAGTCGAGTCGGCAGACCGGATGCATCGGCAAAGTAAGAAAGATGCTCTGGCGTATGAGTTCCGTGAGATCGAGGATGTGGTGCTCATCGATGCGCGTCTCCTCCTCATCGTAGGGTGGTTGGCCCCCCGTGCCCATGTCGATGGCGGGGTGAAACTCCTCCTCGATCTCAAACTCTACCTTCTGGATGAAGGGTTCAAGGCAGCGGTCACATTGCAGTTCCACGGCCGTGGTGAGTTCGCCTCTGACTAGGATACCATCGGCCGTGCGAACCATCTCGATCTGCCCTACCAAAGGTTCCCGGATAGTCAGCCCGGGGTCGATACCCTCTATACCTTCCCGCATCTGATAACGGCGGGAAGAGCCGGTGGCTCTCTTTAGAAGTTGGGCAACGTTGAATCTCATCTTATTAAATATAGGTCAGGGGGCCGCTAATGTCAAGGCTCCCCTTACTCCCTGCTGGCTGGTCCTTGAAGATAATCCAGGCCGTTCTGAATGGTGGTCTGGAGGGCCATCAGTTGGTCCTGCAGTTGGCCCAGGACTTCGATGGCGTACTCGTCGGCTCCCTTTCTTATCTTCTCCGCCTCGCGTCGAGCCTGCTCTATGATCTTGGCACTCTCTTCCCTAGCCGCTTTGAGGAGTTCCTCATCGGTTAGGAGGCCGTCTACCTGTCCCTTGGCTTCTGCCACTATCTTTTCCGCCTCAGCCTGAGCCCGGGCGATAACCTCTTTTCTCTCCTCCTTCAGTCGCCTGGCCTCTCGGATCTCCAGGGGGATGTTGATCCGCATCTGGTCTATGATTTTCAGGAATTCATCTTGATTGACGATCACGCCAGAGGTGAGGGGGAGCCGCTTCGCTTCGTTGATTAAGGACTCCAAGCGATCGATCAGATAGACTATCTCCATCTTCCCTACCCCCCTTGCCAGGTCTCTACTCCGCTATTCTCGGAGGGAGATTATCCTAATCCGGTCCTCGCCTTTTTCGTCCAGTTCCTTGATCTTGGCCTTCAAAGCGGCCTCCACGTGGGGGGGGACCATGCCAGAGATGTCTCCCCCCAGTTTAGCCACCTCTTTCACCAGGCTGGAACTGAGGAAGTAATATTTATAGGTGGTCATGAGACAAACGGTCTCTATCTCTGCGGCCAGGGCTCGGTTCATGAGGGCCATCTGAAATTCCAGTTCGAAGTCGGCTATGACTCGGAGGCCACGGAGCAGGACTTGGGCCCCTTTGGCACGGGCGAACTCCACGGTGAGGCCATCGTAGGACTCGACACTCACGTTGGGGAATTCCCGCACCGCTTCCTTCACCAGGGCCACCCTTTCCTCACAGGAGAGTAGCAAGGTCTTGATAGGGTGGGCGTAGACCCCGATGATAAGGTGGTCGAAGAGGCCGGAGGCCCGTTGGATGATGTCTAGGTGTCCATTGGTGAAGGGGTCGAAGGTGCCGGGAAAAAGGGCTGTGGTCATTGATCCTCCTCAAAGATTATACCATATTAACTTAGATCTCCCTCCCCACGCCAGAAGTCGGCCACGCGCCGGGCCAATAACCGATGTTGAGGTAACTCCAGGTGTGGATCTTCTTGGAATATCTCCTTGGCCAAGGCCCGGGCCTCTTCTAGTACCTTCACATCGCTCAGTTTGGCCACCTTGAGGTCGGGAAGGCCGCTTTGACGGGTGCCGAAGAACTCGCCGGGGCCTCGCATCTCTAGATCCACCTCGGCGAGGTAGAAGCCGTCCTGGGAGGACTCGATAGCCTTGAGGCGCTCCTCTGCCTGGCTGGAGGGGGAGTCGGC
>DMLA01000115.1:2829-3243 GCA_003453555.1 Chloroflexota bacterium
AGTTGGGCCAGGCCGAAACGATCTGCCCCTTCCACTAAGAGCACGGTGGCCCGGGGGACATCGATCCCTACCTCCACCACCGGTGTGGCCACCAGGATATCGAGGTTTCCCTGATAGAAATCCCTCATCACCGCTTCCTTCTCTGGGGCTGACATCCGGCCATGAATGAGGCCCAAGCGAAGGTCGGGGAAGATACCCTGTAACCTCTCATATTCTTCCACCGCGGCTTTGGCGTCTATCTTCTTCGATTCCTCCACCAGAGGACAGATGATGAAGGCTTGGTTCCCCTCCTCGACTTGACTCCGGAGGAAGGCGTAGGCTCGTTCCCTCTCCCGAGGAGCCATCCACTGGGTAGTTATCTCCTTGCGTCCAGGCGGCAGTTCATCGATGACGGAGATATCGAGGTCGCCGTAG
>DMLA01000259.1 GCA_003453555.1 Chloroflexota bacterium
CCAAGCCGTGCCCATAAATGAGGCCGAACTGACCTCCCCGTGGATCACGGGGCGGCCAAGGGCCCTCACGGCAGCTCGAAGGACTATAGGAGAATCCGCATATCAGGCGCGTGAAGGCGCGAACCCCGGAGGAGCGATAGGCGTATATTGGGTGCGCGTTCTTGAGCGCCGTGCTGATGGCTTGCTTGTGGTGGAGAATCTCGCCGAATTGGGCAAGAGGAAGGTTCCCAAAGTGCAGGCGGCCATTGAACCCGATTTAGTCTACCCTCTTCTTCGCTGGGCTGACGCTCGCCGGTGGGTTGCCAGCCCATCCGCATATATCATAATGGCGCAAGACCCCGTGAGACGTGCAGGCTACGAAGAGCGCTGGATGAAGCAATGTCTGCCACACACATATGGCTACCTTCGGCAGTTTAAGGGGTCTCTACAACAACGCCGCCTTTACCAGACATATTATGACAAGACCGCGCCTTTCTACTCTATGTATAACATCGGGCCCTATACCCTGGCATCGCACAAAGTTCTCTGGAGGCGCATGGGTACTAGAATAACCGCAGCCGTAGCAAGCGCCGCGGCCGATTCATTTGTTGGGGAAAAACCGCCGATTCCACAAGAAACCATCACCTTTGTGCCTCTTCCCGAAGAAGCACCTGCTCACTTCATATGCGCTCTGATGAACTCGACTGTCGTGAATCTGGTCGCGAAGTCATATTCCGTTGGAAAGAGTTTTGGTTCTGCCCACCTTATGGGCTACATCAATGTGCCTCAATACGACCTCTACAATCCTCTCCATTGCCAACTCTCCGCTCTCTCCCAGCGGGCTCATGAGTTGGCCGCCAAGGGGCAGAAGGAGGCCCTCAAAGAGGTCGAGGAGCAGATAGACCGCAAGGCTGCGGAACTTTGGGGCATCACGAAGGCCGACCTGAAGGAGATCAAGCGGTCGTTAGAGGAATTGGGTTAGGTGTGTCTATGGTTGACTTAGAACTTTTGTTCTGATATAATATATTTTGGATTAGTTGCAATTTTCTTTCTATTGTAATAAACTGATTTTAGTGGGTGTTCTCAGAGAGGAAAGGAGTCTCCAGATGGAGAAGGAGGCGGAGGATAGGGCGTTAGAGGTAGCGCTCTCTCAGATAAGGAAACGGTACGGCGATGGAGCGATTATGAAACTGGGTGGTGCGCGGGGGATGGATGTGGAGGCTATCTCCACTGGCTCCTTGGGCTTGGATATCGCCCTGGGTATCGGCGGCATCCCCAGGGGTCGCATCAGCGAGATATATGGGCCCGAGATGTCGGGCAAGACTACCCTCTGCTATCATATCATCGCTGAGGCTCAGAAGACTGGTGGCGTGGCCGCGTTTATAGATACGGAGCACGCTATGGACCCCGGGTACGCTGCCAAATGCGGCGTGGATATCGAGAGCCTCTATATATCCCAACCGGATGACGGGGAGCAGGCTTTAGAGATCACCGAGGCGCTGGTACGGAGCGGGGCCGTAGATGTAGTGGTCATCGACTCCGTGGCTGCCCTCGTCCCTCGAGCGGAGATAGAGGGCGATATGGGGGAGCCCCATATGGGGCTACAGGCGCGTTTGATGTCCCAGGCTCTCAGGAAACTGGCTGGGGCTATCAAGCGTTCCAATACGGCGGTGGTCTTGACCAATCAACTGCGGATGAAGATTGGCGTCTTATTCGGCAGCCCGGAGACCACACCAGGGGGGCGGGCGCTGAAATTCTATGCCGCCGTTCGCCTCGATATGCGGCGAGTGCAATCCATCAAGGAAGGAACCAATGTAGTCGGGAACCGGACCAGGGTCTGGGTGAAGAAGAATAAAGTAGCCCCTCCTTTCAAGAAAGCAGAGTTTGACATAATGTATGACGAAGGGATCTCCAGAGAAGGCGACCTCCTAGATGTGGGGACAGAGATGGGGATCATCGAGAAGAGAGGTTCCCATTACTCCTATGGTGAGATGCGGTTGGGACAGGGGAGGGAGAACGCCAAACAGTTTCTCAGGGAGAACCCTTCGTTGGCCGATGAGATCAGCAACCGCATCCGTGTGGAGGCTGGTTTGGTAGAGAAGCCGGCTTCGGAATCGGGTGCGGAAGCGATCGAGGAAGAGGCCACAGCCACTTAGCGAATTTGCCAATGTTCCCCTAGCGAAGGGCTAGGGCGAAGAAAAACGATAACCTCATCAGCCTCTTAGAAGAGCGTAAGAGACTCGTCGTCAATTGGGCGCATTCGAAGAGGGCTCAATAAGGGGTCTTGTCCTTTTCCCTTCTTGGGGTTCTAGGGGCAAGTTCGATAGCTGTGGCTGGGAGGCCGCAGCTATTTTATGGAGATGGAAGGCAAAATCACGGCTTTGAGGGAGCAGAAAAGGAAGAAGGATCGGGTTAACGTCTATCTGGACGGGGAATACGCCTTCAGTCTGGGGGCGCAGTTAGCGGCTGAACTACAAGAGGGTAGTTTCCTATCGGCTGCGAAACTGCACGAGCTTCAAAGACGGGACTCATTTGCTAATGCTTACAAGAAGGCCCTCGATTATTTAGCCTACCGGCCTCGGAGTCGGAAGGAACTTAGCGATCACTTGCGGGGGAAAAGGGTGCCCGAGAGGATCACGGAGGAGGTCCTGGAAGGCCTAGCCCGAGAGGGACTAGTTGATGATCTGGCCTTTGCTCAATATTGGGTGGAGAACCGCGAGAGGTTTAGGCCTCGCAGCCGGGCCATGCTCCGTTACGAGTTGCGCCGCAAGGGGCTCGATGAGGAGGTGATCTCAGAGGCTTTGGCCGCCGTCGATGAGGAGGAAAACGCCCGTAGGGCGGCTCACCAACGAGCCTCTAGATATATCCGCCTGGACGAGAGATCTTTCCGCCAGAAGATGAGTCAGTTTCTGCGGCGTCGCGGATTCACCTATAACCTGATTCGAGAGGTAGTAGATTCCCTCCTGCAACAGCGGGGAGGTGATTAAGAGACTAAAACTCTCCGTCAGGAGTTCACCTTAGAGGGGGTGTTTGAGATATGTTAGATGTGGCTAATTTGGTTACGTTTCTAGCGGTAGCGATAGTGGGGTTTGCCATCGGCTATCTGGCCAAGCAGTATCTAGGTGCTAGCCGCCTCAGGTCTGTCGAGGCTAAGGCGAACAGACTCCTGGCTGAGGCCCAGACCAAGCAAAAAGAGATCGTTCTCCAGGCTCAGGAGGAGGCACTTCGCATCCGCCATCAAGCAGAGGAAGAGCACCGACGAAGGCGAGCCGACCTCCGCAGGCAGGAAGAGCGGCTACAACAGAGACGGGAGAGCCTGGAACGCCGTCTGGAACCTATAGAAGCCAAGGAGAGGCAACTGGAGGCCAGGGAAAGGGAGCTCTCTCGCCGGCGAGAGGAGTTGGATGAACTGCGCCGTAGGCAGATCCAAGAGTTAGAGAAGGTCTCCTCCATGACCCGCGAGGAGGCGAGGGAGACTCTCCTACGAGCCACTGAAAATGAGGTGCGCCAGGATGCGGCACGGGTGATACGGGAGGTGGAGTTAGAGACCAAGGAGGAAGCCGACCGACTGGCTCGGAAGATCATCACCTTAGCCATCCAAAGGTACGCTTCCGACCAAGTGGCGGAAACCACCGTCTCGGTTGTCCCTCTTCCTAGCGATGAGATGAAAGGGCGGATCATCGGGCGTGGGGGGCGAAATATCCGCGCTCTAGAGAACGCTATGGGGGTTGATCTAGTGGTCGACGATACCCCAGAAGCGGTCACCATATCCAGTTTCGATCCCGTGCGGAGGGAGATAGCCCGCCTAGCCCTCACCAAACTGATCATGGATGGCCGTATCCATCCGGCTCGCATCGAAAAGGTGGTGAAGGAGTCACAAGAGGAGGTGGAGGCGACCATCATAGAGGAGGGACAACGGGCCGCCTCCGAGGTGGGCCTCCCGAGGCTACATCCGGAACTGATCAAACTGTTGGGGAAACTGAAATACAGGACCAGTTATGGTCAGAACCAACTGATCCACGCTTTAGAGACGGCCCATCTGGCAGCCATGATGGCCGCGGAGTTAGGAGCGGATGTCGATCTGGCCAAGGAGGCCGGGTTGCTCCACGACATAGGGAAAGCGGTGGATCACGAAGTGGAAGGGCCCCACGCCCTCATCGGGGCGGATATCGCTCGCCGACTAGGCAAGTCCCCCCAGATAGTTAACGCCATCGCCGCTCATCATCATGAGGAGGAGCCCCAAAGCGTGGAGGCGATCCTGGTAGGGGCGGCTGATGCCATCTCCGGCGCCCGGCCTGGTGCTCGTCGTGAGAGCCTAGAGAGCTACATTAAGCGGATCAAGGCCCTGGAGGAGGTGGCCAACTCCTTTGAGGGGGTCGCCGAATCTTACGCTATCCAGGCTGGTCGGGAGATAAGGATCATCGTTAAGCCCGAGGAGATCGATGACTTGGCCACCATCCGTCTATCTAAAGACATAGCCAAGAAAGTGGAAGAGAGCCTGGAATACCCCGGCCAGATCAAGGTCACCGTCATCCGCGAGACCAGGGCTGTCGATTACGCCAAGTAGGCTAGGGCGAGAGGCTTCGGGTTTCTTAACCTTTATGGGATTTGCAAGAGAATCCGCTATGATGCCCCGCTTGCCTACTCCGCTGATATGTTGTAGTATCAGATAGTGCGGTGATGGTCTTAGCATGGTGAGGAGGCCCACTTTTGAGCGCCATCGATGAGGTGAGAGAGAGAACGGACATCGTGGAGTTGGTGTCCGCTTATTTCCCCTTGCAGAAGGCGGGCCGCAACTTCAAGGCCCTTTGCCCTTTTCATAAGGAGAAGACCCCTTCTTTTATCGTCTTCCCCGATGGTCAGAGGTGGCATTGTTTCGGGGCCTGTGCCGCTGGCGGAGACATTTTCACCTTCGTCATGAAGATGGAGAACCTGGAGTTTGGCGAGGCCCTCCGCTTTCTGGCTCGTAGGGCGGGGATCTCCCTCGCTCCTCGTAGAGAAGAGGAGGTGGAGGAGGAGAAAAGAAAACGTCTCCTTCTCCGGATCAACGCTGCTGCGGCTCAATATTTCCACCATCTCCTCCGGGAGAGCCCGGAAGGGGAGTTCGTGCGAGAGTACCTCGCACGCCGAGAGATAGAGCCCACCAGTATCGAGGCTTTCCAGTTGGGGTATGCCTTAAACGAATGGGAGGCCCTAAAGAGGTACCTTGTGGAGAGGGGGTACGAGGAGGCCGATATCTTCGCCGCGGGGCTCAGCGTGGAGCGTGTCCGAGAGGATCCTGGAAGGAAGGGTGGAGGGTATTACGACCGTTTCCGAGGGCGGCTTGTCTTCCCCATACGGGATATCCGGGGGGAGGTGATAGGTTTTGGCGCTCGGGCCCTAGACGATTCCCAGCCCAAGTATCTCAACTCCCCCGAGACCCCGCTCTTTAGCAAGGGCAGAGTGCTCTACGGGATCGACCTCGCCAAGCGAGCCATTCGAGAGAAGGATCAAGTCATCATAGTTGAGGGGTATACCGACGTGATAAGCGCGCACCAGAGAGGTTTCAGAAACGTTGTAGCCTCCATGGGCACGGCCCTGACGGAGAACCAGGTGCGGGAACTGAAGCGGCTTACCAAACGGTTCGTCCTGGCGTTAGACGCTGACAAGGCCGGCGATGCGGCCACTCGGAGGGGCTTGGAGGTGGCTACAGAGGTCTTTCGAGACAGCGTAGTCCCCGTCCCCTTAGGGCGCAATCTCATCGGATACGAAGCCCGGCTGGATGCCGATATCCGTATCGCTATCCTTCCGGAGGGAAGGGACCCTGACGATGTTTTGAGGGAGGAGGTGGGGCTTTGGGCTGAGTTGGTGGAAGGGGCTCTTCCGGTGGTGGACTACTACTTCTCTTTGCTCTCCTCTCGCTTGGATCTGAGTTCTGCCAAGGGGAAGTCAGCGGCAGCGAAAGAACTCTTGCCCATCATCGAGGAGTTGGGCGACGAGGTGGAGAAGAGCCATTACTTGCAAAAATTGGCCCGCTTGATTAAAGTGGATGAGAAGAGGCTCTTATTGGAGACCAAGCCCAAGAGGTTTGTGGAGCCACAGGAGAAGAGGGGCGGTCTCATATCCGGTTTCCCCAGTAATCTCTTCGGTCCGGAGAAGGGGCTACTTCTGCTCTTCTTGGAAGAACCTGGGCGGATGAAGAGGGTAGACGAAGAACTGGAGGAGGTTGGCTCTGAGCCTTTGGTCCCTGAGGATTTCAAAGACATCGAAAACCGTGAGATATTCTCTGCCTTGCGAGGTTGGTTGTCCGAGAGGATCCTGGAGGGACGAGAAGGGAGCATAGAAGAGCCATGGGATTTAGAGCGTTTCGGGGCCAATCTGGACGCCGTGTTGCAGGAGAGGTTCGCCCATCTCCTCGATCTGAGAAGCCGGATGTCCGTTCTTGCAGAGAGGGATAGTGACCGGGACGCGGTCTTTTGTGCGCTGAGGTTGCGGGAGGATAGATTGCAACGGGAGATGGAAACGCTGCATTTTCTGGAAAGGGATGCCGAGGAGGAGAAAGATAGGGAGACGCTCATGCAACTAGCCCGGGTGACGAGCGAGCGAAAGGATGAAGTGGGGAGAGTCAAAAAGGCGAGGTATGAGAAGAGCCCTCTGCGGCGTAGCAGAAGGGAACGGCCTTGGGACGGTTCGTGGTTGGTGGAGGCATAATCTTACCATTAGACGGAGTAGAGGGGTATGTCTAAGCCCTCTCCACAGGAGTTGGCGGTCGATGGGTTGATCGCCAAAGCGGCACAACAGAGGTTCCTCACCGAAAAGGACGTTCTAGAGGCCTTTCCCGAACTGGAGGGCGACGTGGAAAGAACTAAGGCCATCCATCGCATCCTCACGGATATGGGCGTGGAGGTGGTGGATGAGGCGGAGCCCTATGTGGAGGTGGCGACCGCATCGGCGGAAGGGGAGGAGGAACTGGAACTGGATGTATTGCTTGAGGGTCCGGAGATCACGAGCGACCCGGTGAGGATGTATCTGCGGGAGATAGGCCGGGTTCCCCTGCTCTCGGCCTCGGAGGAGACGAAATTTGCAGAGGCGATCAAGCAGGGTGATGCAGCGCGCCGCTACTTGAGGAAAGGCAAGCTTGACCCCCAAGAGGCGATCAAGGCTGAGATAGATTACCTGGTTGGCCAGTTAGCCCGTCGCCGCTTGGCGGAGGCCAATCTGCGGCTGGTGGTAAGCGTAGCCAAGCAATATATGGGCCGAGGGATGTCTTTCCTGGACATCATCCAGGAGGGCAACATCGGATTACTTCGGGCGGTGGAGAAGTTCGATCATCGTCGGGGATACAAGTTCAGTACCTATGCTACCTGGTGGATCCGGCAAGCGATCAGTCGGGCTATAGCCGACCAGGCACGCACCATCCGTATCCCCGTTCACATGGTGGAGACGATACACCGCCTGAGCCGTGCCTCTCGGCGACTGGCACAGAAATTGGGGAGAGAGCCCACCCCAGAGGAGATCGCGCTAGAGATGGAAGATATCCTGCCTGAGGAGGACAAACTAGCCATCGAAGAGGCACGGGGCAGGAACGAGCCTCTGGATTTGAGCCTGGAGCGTCGGCTCAGGAGGGCTGCGGCGAAGGTAATGAGGATAATGCGCCTCTCCCAGGAACCTATGTCTTTGGAGATGCCCATCGGGGCTGAAGAGAGTAGTTCGTTGGGCGATTTCATTGAGGACGAGTCAGTCCTCGGCCCCGTGGATGCTGCCTCTCGAGAACTCCTGAAGGAGCAGATGCAAGATGTTCTCGATTCCTTAAGCGAGCGAGAACGGAGGGTGCTAGAACTTCGCTTTGGGCTGGTGGATGGGCACAGTCGGACGTTGGGGGAGGTGGGTGAGGAGTTCGGGGTGACCCGAGAGCGGATTCGCCAAATCGAGGCCAAAGCGCTGCGTAAGTTACGCCACCCCATCCGTAGCCGGAAACTGAGAGATTACCTGGCTTAAGGTTGACCTTGACCTCGTCCTGCCTGCCCCCCTGGCCTGCCACGTGCCAGGGCAGGCAAGGCGTGCCAGGCCGGGGGCCAGGGAAGGTTGACGATATTCGGCCCCTAAGGTATAATTGTTATAGATCGTTCCTCGGTAGCTCAACGGTAGAGCAGCCGGCTGTTAACCGGCGGGTTGCAGGTTCGAGTCCTGCCCGAGGAGCCAAGACTATATAGCCCCTTAGTCGAGGGGAGGATAGACGGGGCAGTTGGGTAGCCGTCAAAGGCTACGGAGCAGATCTCGCCAAGAGGGTCGACGGAGGTAGTGAAGAAGAGTTCACCGAACAGTTGCTCATAGGTAGTTCGGGCTCTCCAAGATCGATCAAACATAGTCCCAGAGGGTTGGGGATCACAGTTTGAATAACTCGGTTACCCTTCTCGGTGAGTTGCGATGAGAGGGAGCCGAGTTTTTTGGTTATTTGCCCCTTCAGAAAATGGCCACTGTAGAACTGAGACCAGGTGAGTCACAAGAGGAGTTACTGAAACGTTTCCGCAAGAGGGTGATGGAAAGCGGTATTTTAAGCACGCGGCGTAAGAAGAGATGGTTTGTCTCTAAGGGTGAGAAGCGTCGGCAAGCGAAAGACAAAGCCATCAGAAGAGCCAGACGCCGAGAGGCTCGCCGACGGTCCCAAGGCGATAGCAGGCGCAGGGGAGCAAGGAAGCGGTAAACCGGGGGTGGAAGCGTTCTTCCTTATAAGGCTCTTCCCGTGACGGGAGCAGGGGTATCCCTAAGATCAAGACCCATAAGGCTACGGCTAAGAGGTTCAAAGTTACAGGTAGCGGCAAGCTGAGGCGACGGAAGGGGCACGCCAGCCACCTCCGTCGCAAGAAGAGCAAGCGAGCGGAGCGAGAGTTAAAGGGCAACCTGTCGGTCAGTAAAGCCGACAGGGGGCGTGTAAAAAGGATGCTGAGTCTAAAAAGAGCCCTCAAAGATGATTTTACTTTACGTCCCCGGTGATGAAAGGCGGGTGGAACGATGGCTAAGTTCAGGGTTGGAGAGAGGCTTATCCACCCCGTTCACGGGGCTGGAACAGTTGTGGCCTACGAGAAACGCGAGGAGGAGGGGGATACAAAAGAGTACTATGTGATCGAACTAGATACACCGAGTGGTCGATTGCTGACACCGGTGGAGCAAGCGGATCAATTGGGGTTGCGCAAGGTGGTGGGGAGGAGAGATCGCCCCCCTCTGTGGAAAGTATTAGCCGGGCGCCCCAGAAAGTTCTCCCCAGATTATCGGAAGAGGCAGGCGGAGATTGCCAAAAGGCTGCGAAGAGGGAGTTTTACCGAGGTGGGCCGAGTGATTAGGGATTTGGCATGGCTGGACAGCCGAGGCAGGCTGAACATGAACGACCGGCAGCTTTTTAAGCGAGCCAAGGCGGCTTTGGCGGAAGAGTTAGCAGCAGCCGAGGGGATGGAGATCGGCGAGGCCCTCTCCCGGGTGGAGTCGGCCTTGGAGCGAAGGGTTTCACGATGGCAAGATTGAGCGGGGAGGGGTTAGGCCGGTCTAATGGGAGGGGTGATAAGATAGATGTCTGAGAAGAAATCGAACAAGAAGGAGAAGATCGAGTTTGTGGGCACGGTGGTTGAGGCTTTGCCCAATACCATGTTCCGGGTGGAGCTGGAGAACGGCCATAAGGTGTTGGCCTACCTCTCTGGCAAGATGCGCAGGTATTATATCCGCACCTTGCTGGGGGACAAGGTTTTGGTTCAACTCTCGCCCTACGACCTGACGCGGGGAAGGATCGTCTATCGATACAAGAAGCCCTTCTAGCCCCTTCGGATGGCACGTCAGTTTATCAGAGTGGTGCGCTCCTTTTGGATCTTCAACGGCTTAAGTACGAAATCCGGCCACGGCGTGAAAGCGGATAGTTCCCTGCCGGGAATGGGCGTTGACTTCGGGCTGTTCTGGCCAACACTAAGGGCAGGGAAGATCCCCTTCTTACTCTTTCGAGAACCTCGAGTGGTGTTGCTCATTGGGCGGGGTTAGCCGCTCTTTTCAAGGGCGATGTTGTACGCTTTCTCAACGGTCTGGGCTAGAGTCGCCCAGTTGAACTTCTCCCTCACTCTCCGCCCGGCCTCCCGTCCCAGGGCTCGTTGTAACTCCTCATCCCGGAGAATGTGGATGATCGCCTGGCAGAACGACTCATCGTCGCCCGGTTCGATCAGATAACCAGAGACCAGATGTTCGATGTATTGGCGATTCTCTCCCACGTCACTGGCTACGATGGGCAACCGCGAGCCCATGAGTTCGATGAGTTTGATGGAGCATTTGGTGCGATTGATAAGGGTGTCGTCGTAGGGGTAGATGGCCAGATCTGCGCTGGCCAACCATTTTTGCTTCTTCTCCTCTACCCAGCCGACGTATTCTACTCCCTCTATCTCCCTCTGGGCCATCAGTTGGCGCAACCTCTCTTCCTCGCCGAACAGCCCTCTCCCCACTACTAAGAGTCGCGCCTCAGGGATGGCTTCGACCACGCCTTTCCAGATCTCTACTACTCGTTCCAGGCTGAACTCAAAGAAACGAGTGTATAGGAGCACCGTTGGTCTCTCCTTGGAGGCCTGCTGGGGATGGGTCTCCAATTCGAGGCTTTCTAAAGGCATCCCGTTGGGCACGTAGAAAACGCTTTCGGGCTTCACCCCCAGGGACCAAGCCAAAGTCTGCAGAGCACGGCTGGCTACGGTCACCGCGTCACAATGGAGGAGCCCCCACTTTTCCTGGAAGGCGAAGAACCGCTTCTGCAACCAGGTGTAGTTTTCGATCTCGTTCCACCCTCCTGTACCTTCCCAGTCGTCGCTATCCATCACCAGCCCCACACTAGCCAGGCCCACCTTGCGCAGAAACCATATAGCCATAGCCACTAAGCCAGAATAGGCCTTAGGCTTGAAACAATGGACGATGTGGGGTTTGCTCTTCAGGGCGCGCGAGAGGAGTCGCCAAGTGATGATTAGATGGCCCAGGAGGGGGATAGAGGGCGGCAAGGTGATGTTGTGGATCTTAACCCCTCCTCTTTCCTCCTCTCTCCCTGAATCCCCGGGGTTGCTCCAAGGAGGAAGAAAAATCTCCACCTCATAGCCTCGAGCCGTCAGGGCTAGGGCCATGGGCAGGGCCCGCATCCTCATGGTTCCCTTGGGCCCCAGGCCGAAGGGACCGATCAGGGCTATTCTCAAGAGGCCACCTCTATCTCTGTTCCTTCTGTAGTATCGTCAAGGGGTTTGGCTTGTGCTTCAAAGGCGAAGAGGCGTACCCTCTCTTCGTACAAAATCCCCGTCGAACAGCCTCCAGTTTGGCGAAGACCAAACAGTTGGGCGCGGCGGACTCCATATCAGGGTGGCAGAGGATGGCTTCGGCCATCGCCAATCCCCTCCCTGGAGGGATCGCCACGGGCTTCGCCCTACACTATGTATCCCGTTCAGGGGTTGAGAGCCCTGCTTATGCAGGGCTCATTAAACGCCAGAGAGATGCCAAACGCAAGGGGGTCAAACTTGTATGCTATCCGATCTAGACCCGCTAGAAGCCGGTGACGGCGGTGAAAGTACGCATCTCTATCAAGAGTAGGCGTTTGACCCTGCAGATGACGCTGATCTCGCCCCTGAGATCTTGCCACTGGTCAACGATGAAAGTGACCGTAACCTCAGGATCTCTCACACCATGTAAATAGGATAATATCCACGGCGTCGAATTTGTCAACCTGCACTATAAAGTTCGAACCCGAGGGGGCAACCCTATTCTCCTGGAGCCGAGGACCTTGTCATCGGGCAGAGGTCTTTGAACTCGACTCTGCCTCATCATTCTTTCCTCTACTGAGTCAGATTGGTACCATGTACCTTATCATTAGGCAAGCTCTCGATCTCTTTGACAAGGGTCTGCCTCGCTTCTTGTAGGGGGAGAAATCGTCGTCGTTCGCCGTGTTGCCTCAAAGGAAAATGCTACCGAAGGGGGTAACGGGGCCTCAATGAAGATGTTACCG
>DMLA01000143.1:0-7816 GCA_003453555.1 Chloroflexota bacterium
CTGTCAAGTGCTTCCCTCTGAGGCGCCTTGTTAGTAGGCGTTACGCTCTGTGAAGAGCAAGAGGAAGGTTTTGAGGATTATCTTGATATCGAAGAATATGGACCAGTTTTCGATGTAGTAGAGGTCGTACTTGGTCCGCTCCACGATGGAGGTATCGCCTCGGAGCCCGTTTACCTGGGCCCAACCCGTCATCCCCGCCTTCTCTTGGTGCCGTTCCATATAACGGGGGACCAGTTGCTTGAACTGCTCCACGAAGATCGGCCTTTCGGGCCTAGGCCCGACCAGGCTCATCTCTCCCAAAAGGACGTTCATCAGTTGAGGTAACTCGTCGAGAGAGAAGCGGCGGAGGAAGGTCCCTACCCTCGTGCATCTAGGGTCCTCTTTGGTAGCCCAAACGGGGCCCGTCTCATCCTCCGCGCCCTCCTTCATAGAGCGGAACTTCATCATCTGGAAGGGCACCAAGTCGAGTCCCATCCGCTCTTGAGCATAGAAGACGGGGCCCTTAGAGTCCAACTTTATGAGGAGGGCCATAAGGAGCATTAAGGGGGAGAACAGTACTAGGCCCACGGCACTGACCACGAGATCCATGGCCCTTTTCAGGGTCAGTTTCCATCCTCGCAGGGCAATATCCCGCACGGTGAGGAGGGGGAGGCCTCCCAGATCAGCCACACTCACCTCAGAGGCGATGATCTGGAAGACGTCGGGAAAGACCTTGATGGTCACCCTCTCCTGACGGCAGTCAGAGATAAGGGGCAAGATCTCATCGTGAGAGGCCTCAGGTAGAGCGATGATCACCTCATCCACCTGATGCTCCTTGATGAGGGAGGCGAGTTCCTTGGTCGTTCCCAATAGAGGGGCGCCGAGCTCCTCTGGAACGGGGGCGTCGTTCCCCACAAAGCCCACCACCCGGTAGCCCAGGCCGGGAGAGCGGCGGATGGCGTTAAAGATCATCTGCCCCACCTCTCCTGTACCCACGATGAGGGCTCTCTGCTCGGCGATGCCCCGGGCTTGGAGGGCCAATTGTAGCCGGGCGTGGGTGAGACGGCCCATAGTGGTGAGAAGGATAGTTAGCACCCAGGCGTAGGCGATCATTAGACGAGGGTAGTCAGGGTTGTTCTTGAAGATGAAGTAACTGAAGGCCACGGCGATGATGGTACCGATGGAAGAAGCGCTGAAGAGGGAGTAGAACTCATCGATGTGGGAGAGAGCCCGCTTACGATGATAGAGTTTGTAGAAGAAGAAGGTGGTAACCACGGTCACGATCTGAATACCCATCACCCCTAGATAGCTAGGAAAGGGAGGGATATTTACCGCTGGAGGATACTCGGTGCGGAGGCGCAGGTGGTAGGCGAAGAAGAAGGCTAAGGCTATCATCAAGACATCGATGAAGATAAGGGAGATGGTGAAGGCGCGGCTGGCCCTTCGTTTCACGGTGCCACCTCCCTAACCTGCTTACTATCGCCAGGGGATCGAAGAACCTCTTGCAGCATCGCCGGCCCGCCTAGCAAGAGGATGCCTGCCATCACCAACCAGTGAAGCCAAAGAGGGGTGGTCTTTGCGTAATGCTTCCGATAGAAGAGGCACATGGACCGGTAAAATTCGTATCGGGCTCTCTTTCGGTTCTGGCTAGTGGATCGCCTCTTATAATGAAGGACCTCCACCTGGGGGTTATAGTAGACCTTCCAGCCCACCTTTTTAGCTCGGTAAGCGAAGTCCAGATCTTCACCGTAGAGGAAGAACTCCTCATCGAGGTGGCCTACCTCTTCCAGGGTCTCCCCCCGGATCATCATAAAGGCTCCTACTACCGAGTCCACCTCGGCCACCTGGTCGGGGTCTAGATAAGTCAGGTTATAGCGGCCGAACCGCTTGCTCCTGGGGAAAAGCCTGCTCAGACCGCTGAGCCTGTAGAAGGAGACCTCGGGAGTGGGGAAACTACGCCGACAAGCCAGATCCAACCCGCCATCGGCCCTCACCAGTTTGGGGCCGGCGATGCCCGCCCCGGGGTGCTCCTCCATGAAGGATAACATCCCGCTTAGGGCCTCTGGGGGGAGCACCGTATCGGTGTTGAGGAGAAGATAGTAGCGGGCCTTCCGACTCTTGAGCCCCTGATTGTTGGCCTGAGCGTAGCCGACATTTTCTGGGTTCTCTAGGAGATAAACCTGAGGAAACTCCCGGCGAACGATGGCCGCGCTCCCGTCTTGGGAGTGGTTATCGACCACGGTGACCTGGTAGGTGAAATCACCCTCGCTGGTGAAGAGGGAACGCAAACAGTCCCGCAAGAGATCACGGGTGTTGTAGTTCACTATGACGATAGATAGGTCGAGCATCAAGAGATATTCTAGCAGAGATTCGCCCTTTGGTCAACGAGACTTCCATCGCCAAAGAACGCCCACCGGATAGCCGGCCATCTTGGCTATATCCCCTGTAACCCGTATTAGGGGGACGAGAAGTAGGGCTTTCACTTTGTCCAGGGGGCTGAGCATGCGGAGCAAGGGGAGCAACCGCTTATAGGGCGTCCAAAGGCAGATCGCCGCTCCTAGAAATAGACCCCCACACCAGAGGGGGTAGCGAAGGAAGCCCAAGGCAACAAGCAGGGGTCCAGCAACGAGGTAGGAGAGGTAGCGGATGGCGTGGCGCCCCCGCCAGAGATCGGCTTTGCCGTCCCCGCGGGCGTATCTGTAGTATTGGCGGAAGAAAGCGACTAGGTGGGGACGGGGACGGAAATAGACCACCGCCTGGGGAGCGAAGAGGAATTTGAAGCCAGCGTGACGTAGTCTGAAGTCGAAGACCAAATCTTCGCAGTAATCCAGCCACTCGGGATAGCCTCCCACCTCTTTCCAGGCCTCCCGTCGAAAGACGACGGAGCGGCTGGAGGGGAGAAACCGGTGGGGGTCTATCTCCGACAGGGTGGGAAGGACGGTAGCCCCTAAGGCTACCTCGAAGGCCGATTGGGGATCCGGGAGGAAGAACCCACTCACCACATCGATGGAGTCATCTTCTTCAAAGGGGGCGAGAAGATATTTGAGCCAGTCCCGATCCAACCTCACTCCAGCATCGGTGGAGGCGATGACCTCTCCCTGGGCTTGGGCGATGGCCGCGTTCCGCCCCTGGGAGATGTTAAACCCCTCACCTATTATGAGTTTGAGAGGTAGTTTCCCCTGGTAGGCGCGGACAACCTCCACTGTTCCATCGGTGGAGCCCCCATCGACGATGATCACCTCCTCCGGTTTCCTAGATTGAGCGAGGAGGGACTCTAGAAGCCTCTCTATGGAGTCCGCTTCGTTTTTGACGGTGGTGATAAGGGATACTTTGAGCATCTTGGCCACCTTACCAAATTATAGCCTTGAGGGACGAAGGTGACAAACGCTCAAGTAGGAAGATTGGGCCATTGCCACCCCTAAAGGGGGGTGGTATAATAGCAAGTAGTCAGGGTCGGTTCTGCAGTGGGAGAAGTTGGGTCGTCTTTGGGGGAAAAGGGCTTTCCCGCGAGGCCGGGAATGGAGTATAGTGATCGTTCTTCTCCTTTCCAACTACCTGATATTTAGTGCGCTGGGGAGAACGCTTGGGGATAGGGAGACCCTTCCCCTCTCTACCAGGATACCGAAGCCTACTTTCACACCTACCCAGGCTCCCTCTCCGACGGCCACCTTGAGGGCCGCTATTTCGCTTACTGATACGATGGTTCCGACAAGTACGCCTACCGCGTTGAGGAGCCATCTCGTGGAAACGGGTGAGACCCTCAGCCAGATCGCGGAAAGGTATGGAACTACGATGGAGGCTTTGGCCAGGGTTAGTGAATTGGAGGCCCCCGATATCATTTATGAGGGGCAGGTTCTGATCCTGCCTTAGAGGAGAGAACCCTATGACTACGAGACAGTGGAGCATCGTGGCGATTCTCTTTTTCCTTAACGCTTTCATCTTCGTCACCCTCTTCCTGCTTCTCCGGCAGGTCTATTTGACTCCTCCGGAGGTGGCTGTAGCCCCCCCTACGCCGACTAGGACGCCCACCTTCACGCCTCTTCCCGCCGATACGCCCACCCTGATTCTTATCCCCACCCCAACGAACACTCGAGTAGTCCCTCCGACCACCCCTACGCAGACCTTCACCCCTACCTCCACTCCGGCGCCCCCTACCCCTACCTCTCCTCCTCCCACGGCCACACCGGTGCCTCCCACGCCCACAAATACACCTACACCTACTCCCTCCTTGGACTATCGGGTGGGGCGGGGGCCCGATTACCTGCCCAACTGTGGGTATACCTTCCTCGAGGGTACCATCTGGAACGCCGATGGCACTGTGGCACCGAAGGGGATTCTGGTGAAGGTGTGGAACCCCTGGGGCTGGGAGGTTGTAGAGACCACAGGCAGACACCCTGACAAAGCCACGGGCGCCTATATCGTTATCTTCGACAGTAAGCCCAAAGAGGGTGACTGGTTTGTGGCGGTAGTTGACGGTGCGGGCAACCTCATCTCCCCTATTGTGGCCTTCGAGACCAACGAGGTGGATTGCCAGCCGACCGGCAGTGGAAAGCAGTGGGTGATAGTCGATTTCGTCCGAAACTTCTAGGCAAGAGAGGCGAAAAGGCTAAGGCTACGAGTTTCTGACCTCGTAGCCTTTTTTCTATCTTAGAGTGAGGGGTTCTAAGAAGAGGGGCGAGGCTTTAATCTCCTTACCCTGGGCGTCTTTAACCCGGAGCAGGAGTCGGTATCTCCCCGGAGGCGATGAAGGGGTGAGGAGGTAGTGCTGGTCCCGCACGATCTCCCCTTGCTCCCAGGCGGTAACGGGATATCCGCCCTCTACCGGGGATGTCTCTCGTCTAGTCACAGTCTCTCTTCGGGAGTCCGTCAATTCTATCGTCAGTAGGATCTCGGATTTTGGTTTCTCCCTGGCTTGCCAGAAGAGGGTCAAGTGTAAGATGTCGCCTGGATAGAGCGGTGCTTGAGGGTCATCTTCAAAGCCTAGTTTCGATAGGTTGTAGCCCAGGAGCCTCAAAGGGCCAAAGTCGATCTCCAGGCGATGCTCCATCTGGAGGGCCTCCAAGGGAGGTGGGGTTCCGGGCTTTAAGACCCGAATGGGCAGGAGGAGGATCCGGTTGCCTGGCTCTTCTTCCCCTTCTTTTGTAGGTAGGCGCTCGCCGGATCGAAGGCTATACATGCCCATCTCCACCCTGTAGTCTCCCGGCGGGGTACCGGGCAGGATGAGGACCCCATAGTTGTCGACTATCATCTCCCCCTCTTGCCAGGTGGTAGTTATGTTGGCTCCCCCTCCGGGTTCCGCATCCCTCTGCCCCACGATATGGTTTTGGGCGTCGAGGAGGTGGATGAAGACCTTATACCGCTCCTCCACCGGCTTCAAGGCCTCCCAAAAGAGGGTGAGGGGCAAGATGTCGCCAGCCTCCACCTCCGAATTCAATAGGTTATAACCCAGAAATCGGATCCGATCCCCAAAGAGAACTTCCCTTGGATATCTGATCTCTTCGGAGAGGGTGGCTTGAGGGATGGCGTAGAGAGCCAGACGAACGTTCCCATACCAGAGATCCAAGGCCTTAAAAGCCCCTCTATCAAGCCACCCCTCTATGAAGCGGGCTGGATCGCTCTCCTGAGTGGCCCAGAGGAGGGCGAAAAGGCGGGGATGTTTGGCCATTATCTCTTCCAAGGCTAGCTCTGTTTTTCTTTCATCGAGGGGCCGCTCCCCGGGAAGGGGGTAGATGGAGAGCGGGCCTTTGTAATAATAGGAGAAGATGTCGATCTGGCCAGGGGCGTTGAGAAGGATGGCGTCCCCATCCTTGCCGGTGGCGGTGATATATCGGGCCAGGCCTCGATAATCGTCCCTGGCGTATCGGGGGTCAAAGAAGTAGCCGTGGAGGGAGGAACCACTGGCCAAGGTCATGAAAAGAAGCAGGATACCACTAACCAGGTTACGGATACGAACCTTCTCCATCCAGACCCCGCTCACCCCCCTGGCCAAGAGGAGGAGGTAGCCTGGCGTGGCTAGGAGGAGGAGTTTGGGCCTATATAGGGGACGGCTCAGGGAGAGGAGGTACATGACCAGGGGTGGGAGGAGGAGATAGGTAAGGGCAACCACGATGGAGTAGCCCTCGTCTTTATTGGGGATCAGCCCTAAGAGTGCGACGACCAAGAAGCCGAAGACCAGGGGGCCCATCTGGGCGAAGAGACCCAGGCTAAAGATGCGCAAAACCTCTTGCGCAAGAAAACCGAGGCTTATCGGTTGGCTGATAGCCGGCCAGGTGCGGAGTTGCTCCCTAGCGAAATTGAGCCAGGGGAGGTAGAGGAGGATGACCAAGAGTTGGCTCAGGCTCCAGAGGGTAAGGGCAGGCCATTTGCGGGCGGAAGGGGTGAGGAAGAGCCAAAGAGCGTAGGCCACGTTAGCCACTAGAAAGAGGGTGAAGGCGAAGTAATGGGTGTAGAGGGCCGAGGTGATGAAGAGAGTGTAAAAAGCGACGGTCGGCCAGAGGCTAGCCGTATCTTCCTCCCTCGTCGCCCTGGCGAACTTGAGAAAGAGAAAGAGGGATATGGCTCCCTGAAGGGCCACCAGGATATACATCCTCGTCTCTTGGGAGTAGTAGATCTGAAAGGGTGAGATGGCGGCGAGGAAGGAGGCAACTAAAGCCACCCTATCATCGAAAAGGGCTCTTCCCAATAGATAGGTGAAAAAGACGAGGAGGAGGCCGCAGAGAACCGAGAGCGAACGCACCGCTATCTCGCCAGTTCCAAAGAGGCGAACCCAGAAATGGAGGAGGTAGTAGTAGAGGGGGGGATGGATATCGTGGGCCGCATCCCGGGCGATGGTAGCCAGATCGCGCTGGGCCAGAGCCACGCTAACCCCCTCATCAGACCAGAGGCTCTGGCCATCGAGTCGGAAGGAGCGGAGGGCGAGGGCCAGGAAAAGGATGGCGCATAAAAGGGCTAGATTTCTCTTGGACGAGGCCATAACAAGTACCCCAGGATCGCAAGCAAAGCCGCAAAGGTGAGGAGGCCAAGGGAGCGACGCAACAGGTAGATAGGGGTGCGACGGACTATTAAGCCGTCGATGGCTACTTGGTCGCTGACCACGGTGATCTCCACTTGGTGCTGGCCATCGGCCAGCCCTTCCACTATCGGCACCTCCACCTGATATCGTGTCAAAGGGCTGGAGAGGTCATATCCTCTTCTTTGACCGTCTACGACGGCCTCTAAGATACCGGAGCGCTCATCCTTGACCATTATAAGGGATAGGTCTGTGCCTCGGAAGGTGAAGGAGAGGGTATCTTCGGGGAAGCCGACTCGGTAGGTGCCCCGAGAGGCGCTCTCGTCGAACTGGGTCTCCCAACGACCGCCATAGGTCAGAGCCCAGTGGTCCTCTTGCTTGTACCCTAGTCCCACTACTGGCTGGCTGGTGGCCAACTCTTTTAGAGCCCAATATACGGGGTGGGGAGTGAAGTCGGGCTCCACCAGGCGGAAATAGTAGAAGGGTTGGTCCTTCTCCCTATCGTCGGCCCGCTTGAAGAACCAGTAGCACATCACCCCCATCCAAGGCCATTCCTCCTGGGCTCGCTCATAGGCTCGGACGGCGTACTGGGCTTGCAACTCTTCACTAACGCGACCGTAGACCGGCATGCTTGGAAATTCCTGGGGCAAGGCGTTCCATCCCACCTCCGCCGCCCAGATGGGCTTATCCGCATCTCCGTTTCTGACCATTATCTCCCGAATCAGTAGGGGACGGGAGAAGTTAGTTCGGGAGGGGTCTGCCCGTCGGTCGTCGGGTCCCGTCCAAAGGCCGTACCCTTGGACGGAGATGATATCGAAGTAACCCTTG
>DMLA01000143.1:8197-16584 GCA_003453555.1 Chloroflexota bacterium
TCTCCGTGGTGGGGGCCAGCCCCGCGCTTATGATCACCGCTTCTGGGTCCGCCTCCTTAGCCCGAGTGTAGCCCACCTTCAGGAGTTCTGTGTAGGCCACGGGATCGACGGGCTGTTCTCCCCATTCGGGGTAGATGTTCGGCTCGTTCCAGATCTGATAATATTTAATCCGCGCCCGGTATCGGCTGACCACGGCGTAGACGAAATCCCCGAAGTCGTTCAGATTATCCGGGGGGGCGAAAGTGCCCATTTCGTCCCCTTGGGCTCGGCTCCAGGCCGGGGGGTTATCCAGTCGGGCGATTATCTCCAAACCGTATTCCTGGGCCAACTCCACTATGCGGTCATATTTCTCCCAGGCCGATTTGGGAGGTTGGGTACGGCGGTCCTCGAAATCCCCTTTTCCGTGGATCTCTATATCTTCCCAAGGGAACTGCTGGCGTATCCAATGAAAGCCGGCATCTCTAATCATCTGAAGAGATCGCCTGATCTTCGCCTCCTCCACCTCCTGCTCTAGGAAGGTGTTAACGGCATAGGGGTTGAGGCTCACCTGGGCGATGGGTACGTAAGGGGCCGTCTCGGGAGGGGAATGAGTGAGGCGGATCAGAAGGAGCGCCCCCAGCCCCTTAACTTGTTCCTTGAAACTCTCCTCCCCGGTCCAGTTGCGGAGGAAGTTATGGGCGGAGCCGCGCAAGAGAAAGAGCATCAAGAGGCTGGCTAAGATAATGGAGAGGAGGGTATAGCCCAAGATGGAGGCTCGCGATCTCAAGATTGGTTCCTCTCTTTAGATGGTAGGTCGATTATACTTCACGGAACAAGCCCTCGCAAACCCTCAAGAGAGCAAGGACGCTCATTAGTGAGCGTCCTTGTCTTAATCATATCTCTCGCCAAGACGGGCTTAATACTGATATACGAACCTGATATTGGTGAACTGTCCGGCCACACCACAGTCGGTGAAATTGATGGTCACTACGTCAGACCTGGGTGTGGGATCAGACTCGCTGTTAACCAACTGAATGTAGAAGGTAACCGGAGTGTGGTACATAGCCGGGGCCAAGGGAGCAAACCCCCAAACACCGTGAGGTTGACCAGCCCCGCTTACCCTATAATCGGTGTTATCGAAGAATTGCAACTGTACAGTTACACCGTCCATTGCACCGCCACCGTGATCTAAAACCATACCTTCCATATATACAACGCCGCAGTTAGGGGCTTCTTGCGCACTCCCTTGCTCGTACAGAAAATCATAGGGTGGCTTGGGAGTAGGCGTAGGGGATCTAGGCGTCGGTGTGGCTGTGGGCGGCCGGCGGGTAGGCGTGGGTGTGGGAGGAAGGGGTGTGGGCGTGTTAGTGGGGGTGCTAGTAGGGGTCGGCGTGTCGGTAGGCGTAGGGGTATCGGTGGCTGTGGGTGTAGGGCTGGCGGTGGGGGTGGCGGTAAAGGTAGGCTTTAACGTTCGGGTTGGTGTTGCTGTGGGAGTAGGGGCTTGGGCTATGCAACCGCCAAGAGAGTAGCCTAGAACCACTAGCAAGATCAACAAAGCCAGGGGAACGCTCTTCTTCATGAAACTCCTCTCCTTCCCGAGGTTGCCAGAATTATATCACATTCTTGGAGGAAAGCAAGAACCGGCTAGGGTTTGCGTCCCCTATGGACCGCCACTATGCCCCAGGTGGAGAGGAAATATTCCACCTCCACCAGGCCGGCTCTCTCCATAGCCTGGGCCAGTTTCTGGGGAGTTAAGAACCCCTCGATGGAAAGGGGCAAGTACCGATAAGCCTCCCCGTCACCAGTGATGAGTTGGCCCAAGAGGGGGGCCAAGCGATTAAGATAGAGAGCGTAGAGGGGGCGGATTGCCCTGCCTTTAGGCTTGAAGAGTTCCAAGGAGATGACATACCCTCCCGGCCTCACTACGCGGCATATCTCGGCTAGGCCTTGGGGGATGCTCTTTAGATTGCGCAGGACGAAAGCGGAAATGAGACGGTCGAAGAGATGATCTGGGAAAGGCAACGATAGGGCGTCTCCTACCAGGAAGTCGATAGATAGGCCGCTAGCCTTAGCCTTTTGGCGCCCCAACTCCAACATGGGCGGGGAGAAATCCAAGGCCGTGACTCGATAAGAGCCTTCTTGGGCCAGGAGCAAGGCCATCTCTCCGGTGCCGGTGCCCAGATCGAGAACCCTGCCTTGGGGAGGTGGAAGGGCGAGACGGGCCGCCCTTTTTCGCCAGCCCAGATCCTGTCCCAAGGAGAGCACCCTGTTAGTCAGGTCGTAACGGTTAGCGATGCGAGCGAACATATGGTGAACATAGTAGGCTTTCTCTTCAGGAGAGGAGTAGAGTTTGGGCATTTTATAAAGGCGACAAGGTCTAGATCACCTTATCGAGGATGTAACCCAAGATGAGGAGGAGCCCGGTCAACATATGGATCTGTATAGTGGTTGCGTTGGCCGGGGTGAGCCGCTGGTAGTCATTGTAGTGGAGACGAGCCACACCTATGGCCTTCCAGGCGAGGGGAAGGGTGAGGAGAGCGAGGAGGGTGAAGGGGGAGATAACCCTTAAGGCTACGGCTAAAATGATGGAGAGATATGTAGTGGCCACGAGAACGATGTAACCGGTTACCGCTCTCCTTCTCCCCAGTCTCACTACCAGGGTATCTTTCCCCACCGCGTGGTCGGCGGGGGCATCTTGGAACTCGTTTATCCATAAGACGGCAGCGATCAAGCAAGCCACGGGGATGGCAGCCACTACAGGCTCCCAAGCCAGGGATCGGGTCTGTACATAGTAAGAACCCAAGGTCATGAGGAAGCCGAAGTTGAGCCCCACGAAGAACTCGCCAATACCCCACTTGGCTAGATAGATAGGAGGCGCGGTATAGAAGAAGCCAGAGAAGAGGCCGATGAGCCCTAAGAGAAGGACGGCTGGCCCCCGAGCCCAGGTTAAATAGAGACCGATTAGACTGCCCAGAGCGAAGAGAATAAGAGCCTCGGTGATAACCTCCCGGGGAGTTAACAGACCCTCTTGAACCATCCGGCTGCCCCCAGTGAAGGGACTTACGAATTCGATATTGATCTCATCGGTTCTGTTCAGATGATCGAAGTAATCGTTGGCCACGTTGGTGCCGGCATGGAGAAGCACCCCTCCCACGAGGGTCAAGAGAAAATACCCCCACTGGAAGGTACCCATTCTCTGCCAAGCGATGACCGCTCCTAGGGTGACAGGAACGATAGAGGCGGTGAAAAAGGGGGCCCGCAGTTCTAGTAGCCAAAGTTTCAATTTTCCGCTCATCTCAGACCTCCCGTAAAGATCGAGATGGGGTTATTGCTTCTCATAAGGTTGCCCATCGGCGGCCGGGGGGATCGCTCGTCCCACAACACCGGCCAGGACGATCATAGTAGCCAGGTAGGGAGCCATGAGGAGGATCTCCGATGGTAAAGGCTCAGCGGTATAAGGGATGTTCACCCCTAAGATGCCCAGTTTCACCTGCAGGGAGTCGGCGAAGCCGAATATGAGGGAGGAGGCGAAACCACCGAAGGGAGTCCATTTCCCGAAGATCATAGCCGCCAGACCGATGAACCCCTTTCCAGCGGTCATCAACTCATCGAAGCGGCCTGCCGAGCCGAGGGTGAAGTAGGTTCCGCCCAGTCCAGCGATCATGCCCCCAATGATGACATTTATATAGCGGGTGCGGAAGACATTTATGCCCAGGGTATCGGCGGCCAAAGGGTGCTCGCCCACTGCTCGGCTACGCAGTCCCCAACGGGTGTAGAAGAGGATGATATGGGTTACCCCGACAAGAAATAGCATAGAGTAGATTATTATATTAGTCTCGAAGAAGACCGGTCCGATGACAGGGATGCGGGAGAGAAGCGGGATGGCGATGGGACGGAAGGTTCCCGAGGCGTTGAGGGCTTGGTTTTCAACTAATACTCGTGCAGTGAGGAAACTGG
Organism: Chloroflexota bacterium; assembly: GCA_003453555.1. GTDB lineage: Bacteria > Chloroflexota > Anaerolineae > UBA7937 > UBA7937 > UBA7937. The sequence continues at coordinate 12,134 of DMLA01000143.1, forward strand.
TCGCTCCGGCAGCGAGGATATTAATCACTACACCCGCCACTATCTGGTCCACCTTGAAGCGGATGGCCAGAACGGCCAGCAGGGCAGCCAAGATCCCTCCGGTGAGAATAGCGGCTAACAACCCCAGGTATAGGTTGCCGGTGATACTAGCCACTACCACAGAGGTGAAAGCGCCGCTGAGCATCATCCCCTCGATGGCGATGTTGATCACCGCCGAGCGCTCGCACCATATACCGCTGAGAGCCCCTAGGGCGATAGGCGCCCCTCGCAGAAGCATGTGACCCAGCATAGCGGTAAGGTTGAAGGACTTTCCGCGAGTGGCCCAAATCAGGAAGGCAAGGATGGAGAGAAGGATGATCCCCCCCAGGATTAGACTAGTGGCCTTGAAGGCGCGGACAAGTTGGAAACCCGCTAGAAAGAGAGCCAAGAGGCCTAGGAGGTAGATAGTCCCTCGCACCGGGAGCACTAGGTCGGGGATGGGGGTAGTCTTGCCTGCCTGACCGAAGTTGAGGACAAAGGTGGCCTGTTGTCCTGGCTCGGCGCTGGGGCCGAAAAGGGCGATTATGGCCAGGCCCAAAAGGGCGAAGAGAAGCCCCATGGCTCTCTCTCGCTGGAATACGGCCCTCGAAATGCGATGAACAGCGACACTCACCGATCCTCCCCCTTTCTAGGTCCCATCTATTACCCTCCCCAGCCCCGGGTGAAGACTACCTCAGTAACCTCCCGCTCGACCTTCAGGCGGTAGATCAGGCGCACCAAAGCCGGAGCAGCGATGAACATTATGATCATGGCCTGGAGTATCTGGATGATATCGATAGGGATACCTAAGATCTGCATCTTCGCTGCTCCGGCGCGCAGGGTACCGAAAAGGAGCGCTGCTAAGACCACACCAAGGGGGTGGCTCTTTCCCAGAAGGGCGAGGGCGATGCTGTCGAATCCGTAGCCCGGAGAGAAACCCCCGCCCACAAAGTGGGTCACTCCTAAGACCTCATTCGCGCCCGCCAGCCCGGCTAGAGCGCCGCTGAGCCCCATGGCCAAGACAAAATTCTTGGCCACGCTCATCCCCGCATAGCGGGCGGCATCAGGGTTGGCACCCACAGTGCGGATCTCAAAGCCCAGGGTGGTCTTCCAGAGGAACCAGTAGACGAGAGCGGCCACACCCAAGGCCATGAAGAAGCCGGCGTGAAAACGGAGAGGGGAGCCCAGAAGCCTGGGCAGGTAGGCGGTAGGTAATATCTGGGGCGTCATGGGGGTACCGGTCGGGCGTCCCATCAGCCTTGGATCGGTGAGCAATAGGTCGCTCAGACGGAAGGCAAGATAGTTCATCATGATGGTGTTGATCACCTCGTGAGCGCCGGTTTTGGCCTTCAGGTATCCGGCGATGGCTGACCATAGGGCACCGGCCAAGGCGCCGACAACGAGGGCTAAAGGCAGGTGGATGAACCAAGGGAAACCAGTGATATTATAGCCGACCCACACCGATGCCAGCCCCCCGATCAAGATCTGTCCCTCGGCCCCGATGTTGAAGAGACCGCAGCGGAAGCCTAGGGCTACCGCTAGACCCGCAAAGATATAGGGCACACTGGTGGTCAGACTCTCACTGATGGGGTAGAGGGCGTAGCGCAAGGGGGCTGCATCTCCCACCTGTGAGAAGGTGACTAAAGCCCGGTAGATCTCCTTGGGGTCGCCGATGGAACCGCGGAAGAGAGCCCCATAGGCGCTGCTGAGAGTGGTCAAAGTTACCGATAAGGCATAACCGGGGCTCTGGAAGAAGTTAGCATAGGCGCTCACCACTACTGGTTCGGAGATGACGATGAAGAGGCCACTTATGATCAAGGCGGTGAGGATGGCCAGGAAGGGCACAAAGAGAGCCTCGCGCAGCCCGCCGATCCCTAGAACCGTTTCCTTGGCCACCTGCTGCAACGCCTTCAAGACTCCTCTTGCTCTCTTCTCAGGTTCTCTTTCCCTCAATCTCTACTCCTGAAGCCTCTCTATATAAGGAGATCTCAATTAGGTGGTAGCCCCTGTTGTGCTCACCCCTCCGTGACAGCCTCTTTTTCCCTCGGTTGGGTAGTCAAGGTCTCGGGGAGCCGCTTGGCTCCGGCCATCAGCAGGCCCAACTCTTCGCGGGTGGCCTCCTCGGCGGGGAGGATGGCCACAATCTCTCCCTCATACATCACTGCGATGCGGTCTGCGAGAGTGAGGATCTCATCCAACTCAGGAGAGACCAAAAGTATCGCTGTGTCTTCATCCCTTTTCTCTATCAGGCGCTCGTGGATGTATTCGATGGAGCCCACATCCAAGCCCCGGGTTGGTTGAGCGGCGATGAGCAAGCGGATAGGGCGAGAGAACTCCCGGGCCACGATGGTCTTCTGCTGGTTGCCGCCCGAGAGGCTAGCGGTGGTGACGAAGATGCTGGGGGTGCGGATGTCAAACCGCTCTACCCGCTCCTTAGCAGCGGCAATAATCGCTCGCTCCTGGATGATGATACTATCGGCGAAGGGGGGCAGATAGTAGGTATTGAGCACCAGGTTATCTAACAGGGGGTAACTGAGGACCAAGCCGTTCCCTTGCCGATCCTCCGGCACGTGGGCCACCCCTTTCTCCAGGATCTGACGAGGGGAAGCATGGGTGGTATCCCCCCCCAGGATGTGCACTTCGCCTGACTCCACTGGCCGCAGGCCGGTGAGAGCCTCTACTAACTCGGTTTGCCCGTTGCCCTGCACCCCGGCCACTCCCAAGATCTCCCCCGCCCGGACATCGAAGGAGACGCCTTTGACGGCTAGATCGCCCCGATCGTCGCGCACCCTGAGGTCTTTGACTTCTAGGACTACCTCTCCTAGTCGGGGGGGCTTCTTATCCACGGTCAGGATTACCTCTCGTCCCACCATCATGGAGGCTAGTTCACTGAGCGAGGTCTCTTGGGGCTTGGTTGTGCCTACTACACGGCCATCACGGAGCACCGTGATCCGGTCGGCGATTTCCATGACCTCTTTCAGTTTGTGGGTGATGAAGATTATCGACTTGCCCTCATCTACCAAGGAACGCATCACCGCGAAGAGTTCCTTCACCTCTTGAGGGGTGAGGACCGCCGTGGGCTCATCCAATACGAGGATATCCGCCTCCCGATATAGGATTTTGATAATTTCAACCCTCTGCCGGACGCCGACAGGGAGATCCTGTACATAGGCTTCAGGGTCTACCCTAAGACCATACTGTTCAGAGATCTGGCTAACCCTCTCCGCAGCCTGACGGCGATTCAAAAAGACCCTGTAATTAGTGGATTCCACGCCCAACATCACATTTTCGGTGACGGTGAAGACGGGGATGAGCATAAAGTGTTGGTGGACCATACCTATCCCTTGGGCGATGGCATCGCCAGGGCTATGAATCTCCACCTTCTTACCGCGGATGAGAATCTCCCCCTCATCAGGCGTGTATAATCCATAGAGGATGTTCATGAGGGTGGTCTTGCCAGCCCCGTTCTCCCCTAGGAGGGCGTGGATCTCACCCTTCTCTAGAGTGAAGTCGATATGGTCATTGGCTAGGACGCCGGGGAAAGCCTTAGTTATGCCACGCAGTTCCAGAACAGGAGGCATATCTCTCCTCACGGTGCAGGGTTCGGCGGCACCGAGCAACGCCCAGCACCGCCGAACCGATGTTGACTATTAAGGGATCTACTCCAGGGGCCAGCCGGTATCGATGGTGCCGTCGATGATCCCCTGCTTGATGGTCTCCAGCTCGGTCACGATCTCCGCCGGTACCCTATCTGCTAGGTCGTGGAAGGGAGCGATCCCTACGCCGTTGTTGGCCAGCGTGCCCACATAGGTGCCACCCTCGAAGGTACCATCCACCACCATCTTGATGGCATCGAAGACAGAGACATCCATGTTCTTCAGCACACTGGTGAGGTAGATCTCCTTAAACTCGGGCGCGGAGACATACCAGTCAGTGTCCACGCCGATGAGCAAACAGTTGCCGGTCTCCTGGCAGACCGCTGCCGAGCCCAGGCCAACCGGCCCAGCCACAGGCATGATGATGTCCGCCCCCTCGGCCATCAACGACTCAGCGTAACGTCGCCCGTCGTCGGTGCTCTCGAAGTTGCCGGTGAACAATCCCTCTCCAGTCTCGTTACTCCAGCCCAGCACCTCCACGTTAGTGCCATGCTGTGCGTTATAGTATTCCACGCCGGACTGGAAGCCAACCATGAAGATGGTCACGGGGGGGATAGGGATGCCGCCGAAGGTCCCCACCTTGCCTGTCTCACTCACCGCCGCGGCCACATAACCGGCCAAAAATGCCGCCTCGTCCGTGGCGTAGGTGAGGCCCAACGCGTTGTCATAAGGGGGGTCGTAGGCGACGTCCACGATGGCGAATTTCTGATCTGGGTTGGCCTCCGCTGCCGCTGCCGTGGCATCGCCCAGCATGAAGCCCACGGTGACGATGAGGTC
>DMLA01000150.1 GCA_003453555.1 Chloroflexota bacterium
CGGTAACATCTTCATTGAGGCCTCGTTACCCCCTTCGGTAGCATTTTCTTTTGAGGCAACACGGGTCGGTAACTCTTAGCCGAGAACAGGCAAGGCACATGGACTCACCTCCTTAACTGGGTTATCTGCCTATCAGACAGATATTCTAACCACTTTGGGGGGGACACCATGTGTCTTGCTTGTTCTTAGAATTTTCTCCCTCTGTTTGACTTGCTCTTTAATTCGTGGTATAGTTAGTTCGGATCCTGCGTACACCCTGAATTTTCCTCTTACGCAGTAGACCTCTCAGAGTATGCAGCGTTCCCCTGATTTGTTTCCCTTTTGACCACGGACGAGTTCCTTATCCCCGGACTGTCCTTGGTTCCAATCTGTTTCGTCGGAGGTGTCAAATGCATAGTTTGGAAGAAAAGGCGCAAAGCGCGCTTGAACTGATCATCGCCTTAGAGGACGCTGAGCAGGATCAGTTCAAGCAACTGGTTATAGGGCAGATCGGCAAGGAACTTCTGGCGGTTTTCGGGTGGTATGCTACCGCCGTATTCCCGGATAATCCGGAGGAGGTCGTCCATGACCTAGTTCATCTGATGATCACGGCTTATCTGATCAAAAGCAACGAGATGGAGCCCTTGTTTCCACAGACGAGTGCCCAGGAGGGGTAACAGAAGTATGACAAAGAAACTTTATGTTGGAAATCTGGACTATACCGTGACCGAGCAAGATTTGGAGACGCTTTTCTCCGAGCACGGCGAAGTCCTCTCCACCACCGTTGTCAAGGATCGCTACTCGGGCAGATCGAAGGGTTTCGCCTTTGTGGAATTTGCCAACAACGAGGATGCCCAGAAGGCAAAACAGGCCCTCAACGGGCAAGACCTCAAGGGCCGGGCCCTCCGAGTGGATGACGCCCGGGAGCAAAAGCGAGACCGAGGACCTAGGGACTACGGCCGGCGCTCTAGGTATTAAAGGGTCGCCCCACGATAATCTCTCCCATTATTGGTGTAAAAGAGACTCTGTCCCTTTACTTGACCGAGATGTCTGGCTCTCTTTGAGCCTTGACAACGGGGAACAAGTGTGCTAGAATTATGGTGTGGGGTCTAATAACCCTTTCTTAAGCACCTTTACAACCGATGGCAGGCAAGGGGACCGTCGCTGGGGTTTTTCCCCAGAGGAACTTCCCGACTCCCAGCCTTTTGCGTTCGCATCCTGAAGGATGCTCAGCATCCAAAGGAAAGGCAAGGTCACTGGGCGATGAGTCCAGGCAGGGTTAGGCCCTGACGACAACTGCAACAGAGAACGAACCAGCCAAAGGCTATACTAGCCATGGTAATGGGTGAAAAGGTGGTGTAAGAGACCACCAGCGTCGTCGGTGACGGCGGCGGCTAGGCGAATGTCTGACTGGGAGCAAGGCAGGGGGGATGGGCCAAGGCTCATTCCTGTCGCAGTGATGACGCTTAAAGGGGTAACACCCCTGGCGGTAGTCGTCACCAGGCTTGGTCCTGAGAAAGATGGCGGTTAAAAACAGAATCGGGGGTACACCTTGCCTGCCCTTCTTCAAGGGGATGACAGGTTTCGACAGGGAGGGCTGACCGCAGATAGCAAGCCGAGGGGCCTCACCTCGTAAATCAGGGGCAACTAGAGATAAACGGCGAGCCACAACTCGCACTAGCCGCTTAGACGGCTACGTCCCACCCGATCTTCCCCCGATGAGTCGGGAGGGGATGCCATATAATCGGGGTGCGATAGTCCCTATGCCGATAAGGACTGTCAAAGCCAGGGAAGACTTGGATCGGCTGGCTCGCGGTGGACTCGGTCGGCATGAGGCCGTCGCGAGCGAGAAAGAAAGAGCCGACTAAGCTTGTAGCAGATCTTCGGCCGAACTCTCTGGACGCGGGTTCGATTCCCGCCATCTCCACCACTAATTTGGCGCGAGGGGTATATTGCCCCTCGCCGCCTCTTACGCTGGGCAAGGGAAGGGCTTTGACCAGAAAGAGACAACAGGGGCTCATCTCCTGGGGCCGGATAGTGGCCGTTGTGGTGCTCACCATCGCTCTCTTCCTGGCCGTTGATTTCGGACGGCGAGCCATAGATGCCTATCGGCTCAGCCGGACGGTGGCGGCTTTGGAAGAGGAGGTAGCCGCCATGAGGGCGGAGAACGAAGCCCTCAAAGAACGGCTGGAGTACGTGAGCACCGACGCCCACATCGAGGAGGCAGCCCGCGAGAAACTGAGATGGGTGGAGCCTGGGGACACGGCGGTGATCGTCCTCTCCAGTGAGGACAAAGAGGCCCCCGGGACGACCCCAGTCCCCTCTCAGGGGACCCTGCAAGGAGAAGAGGTGAGCGAGAAGCCTAACTGGCAGAGATGGCTGGACCTCCTCTTTGGCCCCTGAAACTTGACGAAGAGAGCGCAATTTTATATAATATTAATGTGATGCGGGGTAGAGCAGCGGAAGCTCGTCGGGCTCATAACCCGGAGGTCGTTGGTTCGAATCCAACCCCCGCTACCTACGTAAAGTATCCCTGTCCTTAGAGGATCCCTGTGGGATGGGAAAGAAGCCGATGGCGAAAGGCCATCGGCTTTTCCTTACAAAGGGGGTTGTCAAAGGCCAAATCTTGGTTTATAATAGGCTTGTGGCGACGTAGCTCAGCGGTAGAGCAGGGGACTCATAAGCCCTTGGTCACTGGTTCGAATCCAGTCGTCGCCATTATTGTTTGGGAGGGAAAATGGCCCTCTTCGTAGATTCGGCTGATACGGACGAGGTCAAGCGAGCCATGGAGTTGGGGGTTATCCATGGCGTGACCACTAACCCTATCCTCATCGCTCGCGCCGGGAAAGAGGCCCGCCAGGTGATCGCCGAATTGAGCGAGATCTGCCCCGGGCCCATCTTCCACCAAGTGACCACCGGCTCAACGGAGGAGATGCTGGCTGAGGCCAAAGCCTTCTCCGCCCTTGTGCCCCAGCGGCTGGTGGTTAAGGTACCTTGCACACTGGAAGGCTTGCGTTTGGTGAGCCAAATCGGGGAGGAGATACCCTGCGCGGTGACCGCCATCTTCACCCCCGCCCAGACCTATCTCGCTTGTCAGGCGGGAGCCAGATATGTAATTCCCTACCTCAACCGGCTGACTAGAGCCGGCGGCGACGGCTCCGGGCTGATCAAGACTATGAGAGAGATCGTCTCTGAATCGGGGGTCGAGATACTGGCTGCCAGCCTGCAGAGTCCCCAGGAGGTCGTCTCGGCCCTGCTCAGCGGCGCTCACC
>DMLA01000054.1:0-1793 GCA_003453555.1 Chloroflexota bacterium
TTGCCCAGATGAAGTGCCGTGGCTATCTCATACCCCACCCCCATAGAGGGCGTCGATACCTCAGCGATCATGGCCCCGGATTCTCGAATCCAGGCTATGTCCCGCTCGTAGATCAAAGAGGGTGGGTTCTTCTTCTCCCAGTCGAGGACGTCAGGTCGGGCCACATGGGTCGAGGGGACCTCGTGCCCCTTCGCCAGGAGATATTCTACTATCTGGGCGTAAATCTGGGCGTTCTCTCGCCCTCCTACGATGGAAGCAGCGAAGTAGATTTTCATCTCAGGAGCCTAAAAACGCTTCTTCTTCTTTACCTTCTGGCCAGGGGTACTCTTTATACTCGTTTCGGCAGGGGGCACCTAGGTTGTAGGCCACCTTCTGGTTGGTCAAGTCGCCGATGGCCGACCAGAAGGTGGCTAGCCCATCCACGTGGCCACAGATGGGGGTCTGGTGGTCGGTGAGGATCTCCTGGGCCAAAGCCCAAGGGTCGCTATTTCTCTTCGACAATGCGCTTAACATCTTCTGGAGACGGCGCCTGGAGTTTTCTAGAATAGGTGACTCTATAAGGTGGCTCAGATCGTCGTGCAAGAAGTGGTTGGTAGCAGCGATATAATCGTTTTCGGCCTCCCGTACACGGACCATTTCGGGGTAGGCCTCCACCACGAACATATCATGGGGGTCGACGATGGTGTAGTTGAAGCTCGAGAGATGGGGCATCTCCTGAGCCATCATCACTGCTTCCTCAGCGGTGGCGCAGGTCTCGAGTAAGATGCGGGGGATGAGGTGGAAAGCGACCCCCGGCTCGACCCTCTCCGGCGCTTTAGTCCCCACCCCGTGTAGGGCCACGAAGAGCCCGTGTTGATTCACCCCATCGTGACGTCCAGAGAGGAGTCCACCGTTCATCCCCAGGGTCGCGTAGTAGGCTTCGGGCTGGGCGGCTATGAGATACCTCAGCCTGGCCCAATAGAAGAAGTCGTAGTTACGTCCCACGATAGTCCGCCCCTGGCGGCGAAGGGCAAAAGAGGAGCATCCGAGGTTGGCTAGACCCACGATGAGCATCCCCAGAAGGGCGTCCATCTCCAGATCGAGGGCCTCAGCCCACCCCTCATATTCATCTAGTAGGGTGGGATGGAAACCGGAGATCACATCCCAACACTCCTCGGCGAAGGTGATCTGGGAAAGGGTCAAAGGCTCTGCTTGCCCTTCCGGTGATGGAGGGAGGGGGCCTACCTTATGGGCCAGTTGTTGTCCCATCTCTAGGTGGGTCCCCGCTAGTTGAAGATACCGGTAGTCGGCCGCCTTCTCTTTCTCTAGATCGTCTTCTGGTTTAGGCATCTTGTCCTCTTTTCGGCCTGGGCAAGCCTCTATGATTCGATTTTAGCATCGCCGGGGATAAATGACAAGACGAGATTGACGGAAGACGCTTTTCAGATTTACAATGGGAGAGGTGGACAGCTGATGCAGGCTCTAATCCTTGCCGCTGGGAGAGGAAAGCGACTCAAGGCCCGCTTTGCAAAACCTCTTTTGTATCTCCCTGGAGGCACCCTCCTAGAATATCAGTTGTCGATGCTGGCCGATCTGCCTCTCTCCTCCATTTTCGTAGTTTGCTTAGCCCCAGAGGTGGAGAGGCTTTTGCGAGAGTGGGAGGGGGTCTACGCTATACGGCAGAGGGAGCCCTTTACTCTCATGGGAGCCTTCCTCAGCGCCGAGAAGGAGATAAGTGAGCGGTTTCTGGTGCTCCACGGGGACAACTACTTCTCCCAGGGGCTAGGGTACTTTCTCCGGGAAGCGGAGGGGCA
>DMLA01000054.1:2176-4389 GCA_003453555.1 Chloroflexota bacterium
GGCTGGCCACCAGCGGGGCTTATATCCTCTCCCCTGAGGTCTTCCATACTCTGCGGCATTTGCGCTCTAAGGATAGGTTAGTATGCTTGACAGAGGCTTTGCTCTCTCAGGGAGAGGAGTTGCACGAGATACGGCTGCGCGGATGGAGGCGGAATATCAATACCTGGGAGGGGCTGCTGGAGACGCATAAAGAGCTCTTGGGCAACTGGTCGCTTTGCTTCCATCCTCCGGGTAGCCAGGAGGGTTATAGGGAAGAAGGCGTCGAGGCGGAGGGGCCTACATGGGTCTCGCCGAAGGCTGAGGTGAGCCGTTCACGCCTGGGTCCCTATGTGACCGTGGGGCCAGGCGCACGGATCGAGGGTTGCACCCTAGAAGAGGCTGTCGTCTTTCCCCGCTCTCACGCTGAAGGGTTGAGGTTGAAGAAGGGGGTTATCTTACCCCCTGGCCTGGTCTTTAGTTCCGAGGGGAAAGAAGAAGGCTGATACCTATTAGCCCTGCCAGTGCCAGGAAGGCCCAAGCCAGTTTCTCCTGGCCTCCAGTGAGGAGAAGGGCTCCGGTCAAGACGAGACCTGCCAGCACGACGCCCCTCAGGAGCCGATCCATCCCCCGCTCTAGACGGCCTACCAGCCTTTCCAACTCCTGGGACTGGGTGATGCGCACTTCTAGGCCGCCACGGCTGAGGGTGAGCATCGTCTCTTCTGTGAGTCGGGGCAGTCTCCACAAGAGAGCCCCCATACTCTGGAGTTCATTGAGGAGACGCTCGGCCCATTCTCCCTCCTCCGCGGCCAGGAATTCCCTAGCCACAGGCTCCGCACTGGCGAAGATGTTGAAATCGGGATCGAGACCGGTGGCCAGGCCGGAGAGGATGCCCAGCATCCTCCCCATGAAGATGAAATCCTGGGGCAACTGAAGAGGCATCTGGAAGATGAGGTCGCGGAATTCGATCATTAGATCGGAGAATTGGCGGTAGTCGATCTCCGCTAACTCTTTCATGCTCAAGCCATAAAGGCGAGCAAATACCTTGCTCGCTGCCGCTTCAATGGGGCGCAAGTCTGTCCCTGGCAGGAAGAAGCCCAACTCATCCCAGCTATGCACCATACGCGAGACATCTCTGGTGGCAAAGCCGATGACCGATTCCCGCATCTGGCCTTTGGCGTAAGGGGTGATATGGCCCACCATCCCGAAATCGACGAAGACCAGTTGGAACTCCCGTGAGAGGTCTCCCTTGGGGGGCGGGTCGCCTAGAGGGTGGACGAAGATATTCCCTGGGTGGGGGTCGGCGTGGAAGAAGCCGTCCAGGAAGACCTGTTGAATATAGGTCTCAAATAGGCACTGGGCCACGTCCCCTCGGTCGATACCGGCTTCGGTCAGGGCTTCATATTCGGTGATCTTGATCCCCCCTACGCGCTCTAGGGTGAGCACCCGCTTGGTGGTATGAGACCAATGGGGGAGAGGGATGCGCACCTTGGGGTTCCCGGCGAAATTCTCGGCGAACCGCTCGGCGTTATGTCCCTCGGCTATGTAGTCCAGTTCTTCGTAGAGGGTGCGGCTGAACTCATCGAGGAGGGCATCGAGGTTGGCACGGCTGGCTAAGGGCCGGTACCGTTTCAGCCAACCCACCGCCCGGCGAAGGGCGGCTAGGTCTGTGGCCACCAACTCCTCGATCTGGGGCCGTTGCACCTTGACCATGACCGGTTCTCCGCCGGGAAGATGGGCCTGATAGACCTGTCCTAACGAGGCCCCGATCTCTGTCCGCTCTTGAAACTCCTCGAAGAGTTGCGGCAAAGGTGCGCCCAGTTCCTCCTCGATCATCTGCCGGATGGGGGGGAAGGGGTCGGGGGGGACCTCGTCCTGGAGGCCGCTCAACTCCTCGGTGACCTCTGGGGGGAGGACATCGGCGCGGGCGCTGAGGAACTGCCCCAGTTTGATGAGCACGCCGCCCATCTCCACAGCCATTGATCGGAAGCGGGCCGCCAGACGGCGACGCCGGCCAGGGGCACCGAGACGTACCAGCCTCCCTCCCGGCAGGCGAGGTAAGAACGCCTCCCAGAGGAGGAGGGAGAGGATAGTGCGGGCGAAGAACCAGACGATACGCCAGTAGCGGCGGCGATGGGTTTTCATCTCAATATGAGAGTAGCACGAGCGAGGCGGGCCGTCAAGGTGAAAAGGTGAAAAGGCCCTTCGGCTCCGCTCCCTGGCCCACTACAGCCAGG
>DMLA01000215.1 GCA_003453555.1 Chloroflexota bacterium
CATAAAAACATGATTGACGGAATGGTATGGTTCTGGTATAATGAGTGATGTTCGGATCTAGGGAGGGAAAGGATGGTTAATGATCTGAGAAGAGAGTTGAAGAGCCTCATATTATTCTTGCCTCTAGCCATTGTTTCGGTATTGCTTGTCTTGCTGATGGTGGGGTCTGGGATGGCTGGGTCGGGTGGCCTGTTCGAGTCACCTACTAGCCCCCTTCCCATATCTCCCATATCTCCTATCCCTTCGCCTCTCAGGGAGGAAGCCGTTGGCCCCTCCGTAATTTCTCCTATCCCTTCACCTGTCGAGGAGGAAGCCGTTGGCCCTTCCGTACTCTCTCCGCTCATCGCCGTACGCACTCAGCCCAACTACTGGCCCTGGATTCTAGGCGGCCTGGTGATCATCGGTGGGGTAGTGGGGGTGATGCTCTATCGAAGGGGGAGGGGTGATGAAGGCTGAGATCCGTCGCATAGTTGGTCTTTTGCCCCTCATGCTGCTCTCGATGGCTCTTCTCTCTCTCTTGGTGCGAGGCAGCGGTGTCTTGGCTTACCGTTCCTTTCAATCTCCTCAATCTCCCATCAGTCCTCTTTCACCTACCGTTACTCCACCTCCCACCGCTACAGCCATTCTCCCTACGGAGACGCCCACTCCCACGCCGACAGAGACCTTGGCGCCTGGGGAGACGCCCCTGCCCTCTCCTACCCCAAGGTTTGAGGCTGCGCCACCCGCTGCCGTGGCCTCTCCCACACCCTCTGTTGAGGAGACCCCTTCTTATCCTAGCCGCTCCTGGGCCGACTATGTAGATATCGGTCTGGTCGCTTTGGCCTATACATGGCGGGCTTTAGGGGTCCTAGCCTTGATCGCCTTCTTGGGGTTGGTTATCTTCCTCGGCCTCAGGAGATGGAGAAGTTAAAGTCCCCCCTTCTCCTCCTTCTTTTGGTCTCCCTCGCTTTCGCGCTTCGCCTCTATCACCTCGATTTCCAGAGCCTTTGGCGTGACGAGGTAGATGCCATCCTGTTCGCCGAGAAGGGGTTTCTGGGGCTTCTCCCTTGGTTTATCGAGCCTGGCCAGAACGGTCCCCTCTATTATCTACTTCTTTCTTTCTGGATAACCCTTGTCGGACGGAGCGAGTTCAGCGTCAGGTTCTTTTCTCTTTTTTGGGGGGTGCTTTTGGTGCCCCTCATCTATCGGGTAGGACGTAGGTGGCTGGAGCGCCGGGTCGCCCTCTTGGCCGCTCTTCTGGTCGGCCTCTCCCCCTATCTGGTCTGGTATTCCCAGGAAGCGAAGATGTACTCCTTCCTCGCTTTCCTCTCCTTGGTTTCTGTCCACCTTTATCTTCTGGCCTTGGAGAGAAACCGCTGGTATCTATGGTTGGCCTACCTTCTGACCACAGGGCTCTCTATGTATATCCATATTCTGGCTGTGCTTCTCATCCCTTTCCAGGCGCTTCTCTACCTCATCAGTTGGCCCCGCTACCGGGGAGCCGGTAAGGCTTGGCTTATAGCCATGGGAATCCTGGTTTTGCCTTACCTTCCTCTGGCCAGGTGGGAGATCCCTACCCTTTTATCCTCCTTCGCCACAGGGCACAAGTTTTACACCCTTCCTGAGATATTCACCGTCCTCCTCTTCTCTTTGGGGCTAAATTCCGCTCCCTATAGGGGTCTCTCCCCGGCAGCCCTCGTCCTTTTCCTACTTTTGGCGGGGGTTCTTCTCTATCGAAAAGAGGGAGAAGGAGAGGCGTATCCGGGTGGCTTCCTTGCGCTGATGAGGAATATTCTCGCTAAGCATCATTCGGCTCTCTTCTTGTCCCTCTATCTCTTTGTGCCCGTCTTTGCCCTTTACCTCATCTCACTGGGGATGCCCATCTTCACAGACCGTTACCTCATCTCTATAACGCCGGCCTTCTTTCTCCTTATGGGCTGCGGGCTTGTGGCTATCGGGAACCGCTCTAGGCTACTCTTGGCCATTTGCTTGGCGTTACTCTTGGTGGTCAACTTCTCGACCTTATGGCTCCAGACGCATACGAAAATAAAGTCCGATTTCCGATCAGCCGCAGAATACATGATAGACCGAGAGGGGCTCATACTTTTCCTCATGCCCTACGTGCGCCAGAGTTTCGCCTATTACTACCAGGGCGACTTCGAGGCGGCCGACCCTCCCTACACCAATGGGGGTTTGGATCAAGAGGGTGTGGCAGAGGAGATGGAAAAGATCACGGCTGGTCAAGAGATGGTTTGGCTTCTGGTTTCCGAAGGGGAACTGTGGGATTCGCGAGGCTTGGTGCGAGAGTGGCTGGAGGAGAACGGTACAGTGGTCGATCAGGCTGAATTCGCTCGGGTAGAAGTTTATCTATACTCTCTAGGCAGGGGTCACTAGGGAGGGGGTCTCATGAGATGTGCCCATTGCTTTTCGGAATTAGGACTAAAGAGGGATTGTTGGGGAGGGTTTGATGTGGTACGATTTACAATAAGAGGTGGTCTATTTCCTGGCAGGGGTAGGGAGAGGTTGTGCGTTCAGCATCCGAAGGAAGGGAAGCCACGATCACTATTCTATTAGTCGAGCCGGACCGAGAGATGGCGAGGCGGGTCGAGGAGGTCCTGGCTGCGGAGGGGATGAGGGTTATCGTCGCCGCCAGCCGAGAGGAGGCCCTCTCTCACACCGATGATGGGGAGGTGGATATCGTCGTCTTGGGACTTAATCGGTCCGAAGGCATGGATCTATGCTGGCGGATCCGGGAGCGGACGACGGCTCCCCTTCTAGTGTTAGCGGAAGATGGCATGGCGGAGGCCACTCTAGCCCGAGGGTTGGAGTGGGGAGCCGACGCCTATTTGGAGAAGCCCTTCACCGTGCGGATCTTTTTGGCCCAGGTTTATGCCCTTTTAAGGCGTATCGGGGGGTTCAGACCGGGCCATGCAGGACAGTTGCAAGTGGGGGGGCTGGCCATCAATGTGACTCAACATGAGGTGATGGTAGATGGAGAGCCGGTTCATCTCACGCCCACAGAGTATAGGATCTTAAGTTGCCTGGTGAGAAACTCGGGCCGGGCCCTGAGCCATCGCAGCCTGGTGAAGCAGGTTCACGGCTACGATTGTGATCTCGATGAAGCCAAGGAGATCCTTAAAGTCCATATCCACAATCTACGTCGGAAGATCGAGCCACGGCCCCACCACTCCCGTTTTATTCGCAGTGTGCGTGGCTTTGGATATATGTTCGAGCGACGGAGGTATGATCGGGAGGAGTTGGATAGAACCTTAACCAAACCTTAACTCTTTAGGCCCAGGACTCTGGTACAATAGTACCAGAGAAAAGAATATGGAACTCCTCGTTGCAGGATGAGGGGTAACTCCGAAAAGGCAAACCTGTCGAAAGGCAGGGGCGCAAAGCCGCGGGTCCTTATCTGTGTTGGATAGCCGGGCTGCCGAAGAGCAACCTGGCAAAAGACGAGGATGGCTGGGCTGCCGAAGAGGACTCTTCTTGGGCGGCCCATTTTATTGTACACATAATGAGGCCTAAGAGCCGGGTATAAATAGAAGGAGGGTGAAGATGGTGGCGACCATAGTTCCAAGGGTGGATAGGCGTCTCTTTGTTATCTTCCTCGTTCTATGTCTGATCTCTACCACTGCGCTTTTGCCCCCCTTACCCCAGGCGGAGGGGGGCAATGTTCAGCCTATCCTGCGCCAGATGGCGGCTTCCCAGCCGGAGACGGTCGTGGGGGTCATCGTCCAGAAGGCAGGAAGCGGCCAGTCTCCGGAAGAACTGGTGCGCCTGCTTGGAGGGCGGGTCACCAAGGATCTTGGGATCATCAACGCCTTTGCGGCGGAACTTCCGGCCGGCGAGGTGGAGAGACTAGCCGGAGATCCGGGGGTGCGTTGGATATCCTTCGATGCACCGGTGATCGGACAGGGCGACCCATCTGGTCGAGGCGCTGGCAGGGGGGATGATGACGACGGTTCCATCGAGCTCAATAACCTAGTCAATGCCTATCTCTATGCCATCGGCGCACCGGCGCTTTGGAACGGCCCTCACCAGTTGCAGGGCCAGGGTATCACGGTGGCCGTGGTGGATAGCGGCATCCGCTGGAACTTCGAGGGGACGAACCTCTCCGACCTCAACTATTCTGACTCCCACCGCTCTCGCGTGCTGCGCAGCGAGAGTTTCAGCACCGACTCCAGAAACGTCCGCGATGAATTTGGACACGGGACCCATGTGGCCGGAATCATCGGCGGAAACGGGGAACTTTCCGATGGTATCTACATCGGCGTGGCCCCTAAGGTGAATCTATTAAACGTTAAGGTGAGCGACGCCTACGGTGCAGGCTATGAATCGGATGTGGTGGCGGGGCTGCAATGGATCTACGAGCACGAGGATGAGTATAACATTCGCGTGGTCAATATCTCCCTCAACTCCAGCGTACCCCAGTCCTACCATACCAGCCCCCTTGATGCCGCGGTGGAGATCTTATGGTTTAACGGGATCGTGGTGGTCGTCTCTGCGGGGAATAACGCCGTGGATCATAACGGCATCCTCTATCCGCCGGCTAACGATCCCTTCGTCATCACCGTGGGCGCCAGCGATGACAGAGGTACTTTTGATACCAAAGATGATATCCTCGCGCCCTTCTCCGCCCAGGGTAAGACGGAGGACGGCTTCTTTAAGCCAGACCTGGTGGCTCCTGGAACCAACATCATAAGCCTCTCCGGGGGAGAGCGTACCCGGATAGTTCGCGATCACTCGGACCATCAAGTTGGTAAGTACTACTTCCGGATGTCTGGGACCTCCATGGCCTCAGCGGTCACTTCGGGGGCGGTAGCCCTCCTCCTTCAGGCTCAACCAGAACTGAACCCCGATCAGGTGAAATATCGCCTCATGCACACCGCCCTCCATCTCCCCCACTCGCGTGCCCCCTACTTAAACATTTACAAAGCGGTCCAGGATAACAGTACGAAGACGGCGAACACGGGGCAGGTTCCCAGCGA
>DMLA01000137.1:0-433 GCA_003453555.1 Chloroflexota bacterium
TGAAGGAATCTTTGAGCGAGGAAGGGTATGAGGTCCTCCTAGCCCGGACCGGTGGCGAAGGGCTGAAGCTCCTAGATGAAAGCGAGGTTGACCTAGTCCTTCTAGACCTAAAGTTGCCGGATATCGAAGGGTCAGAAGTCTTGAAGGAGATAAAAGCCTCTGGCGGGGAGATGCCGGTGATGATGCTCACTGGGTACGGGACGATAGACAGTGCCGTGGAGGCGATGAAGTTGGGGGCCTATGATTATATAGAGAAGCCTCCGGACTTGACCGCTCTCAAACTCATCGTAGCCCGGGCCTTGGAATCGTGGGCTCTGCGGCAGGAGATCCGAAGGCTGCGTACTCAAAAGGAACAGGAACTGACCTGGATAGTGGGGCAGAGCTCGGAGATGAAGAGCATCGCCCGGCTGGTGGAGAAGATAGCCCCTAGCAA
>DMLA01000137.1:817-13262 GCA_003453555.1 Chloroflexota bacterium
CAGAGCGAGCGAAGAGACAAGCCTTTCGTAGCCATCAACTGCGCGGCTATCCCCGAGGCCCTCTTGGAGAGCGAACTCTTCGGCTATGAAGCGGGAGCCTTCACCGACGCCAAGCGCCGGAAGAAGGGGATCTTCGAGATGGCCGATGGGGGCACCCTCTTCTTAGACGAGATATCGGGTATGCGGTTGGAGATGCAGGCTAAACTGCTGCGGGTTCTGGAATGGGGGAACCTGAGGCGGCTGGGAGGGACGAAGGATATCAAAGTGGATTTGCGGATCATCGCCGCCACCAACCGAGATATCAAAGGGCTCATAGAAGAAAGGGGTTTTCGCGAAGACCTTTTCTATCGCTTAAGCGTGGTGGTCATCGACGTCCCACCCCTGCGGGACCGAGTGAAAGATATAGACCTCTTCGTGGCTGCCTTTGTGGCGGAGTTCTCCGAATCTATGGGGAAAGGCGTAAGAGGGATCTCCGAAGAGGCTATGCATCTCTTGCGAGGGTACGGCTGGCCGGGCAACATCCGCGAGTTGAGAAACGTGATAGAGCGAGCGGTAATCCTCTGCGAGGGGGAGGAGATAGAGTCCCAACACTTCCCGGCGGAGATAGTGGGGAGGCAAAGAACCCCCCGCCTCGTTCCCAGCCTAGAGGTCCCCCTGGATGAGGAAGGGATAGACCTCAAGAGGACGGTGGCCGAGCTCGAGAAGCGGATGATAGAGGAGGCTCTGCGGAAGACTGGCGGAAATCAGAGCCAGGCCGCCAGGCTCCTGGGGATAAGCCGGGATGTTCTAAGATACTCCTTGCAGAAGTATGACCTGGGTTAAGTTAGCAGGGGTAAGATCGCAGGTTTCCAAACCTGCCCTTGCAGTGCCCGGCCATCGTGCTATCATTGTTGGAGAGGTGAGGAATATGCGACGCACAGCAGGGAGCATGACCTTGCTTCTGGCTATGGTTCTTACTTTGGGCGCTTGCGTACCCCGCCCACACATAGCTGGTTATCAATTGGACACGGAGTTGCCCCAGGGGTTGCCAGATCAGGCCCCCATTTACCGCGTCGTCGAGGCCCCAACGCTGGCGGCTGACTGGGCATGGCATCTGGCCGCAGCCTTGGGCTTTGAGGGTGAGCCGGTTGCCTACAGCGAAGCCGCCGCCCAACCGGAGTGGACGTGGGCGGGACCGCTACACAGCGGTAAAGAGTTAACAGTATACGGGAACATCGCTTTTGGGTGTTCGTCGCCCCCGGATGGGGATACCGGCGCTGGCACCATAGAGACAGCGGAGGAAGCCGTGGCGGCGCCACGGGCCTGGCTGACAGCGCGGGATCTTCTGCCAGCCGACTGTGCCGACGATGCTCGGGCCTGGCCGTATCAGACCGGGCCTGATGAGTCCAGACTCACGCGCCACGGTTGGGAAGTTTGCTTCCGCCGCCGTCTGGATGGCCTGCCGGTGGGGAGCCGCTGTGTCTGGAGAGGTGGCGTCTCCGTGGATCTTGATCCCCAGGGGCGCGTCATCGGCCTACGTTATAAACGTCGTGAAGTTGAGAGAGATTCGCTCGTGCCTATCAAGACAGTCGAGGAGGCATGGCAAGAATTACAGACCAGAGGCCCTGCTTTCTTCGACACCGAGGGGCCGACATTCCCTGAGTATGGCATTTTCACCATCACTGAGGTTGTACTGGGGTACTATGAGGGACCGGTAGGGACGGCGGAGGTACAGAAGCAGTTTAAGCCTCACTATATCTTCATAGGCAAGGCAGAGATACCTAAAGGTGGTGGCGAAATGAGAATGGCCGCCTATGTGCCCGCTTGGAAATAAATCAACATTTAATAAGGAGGGCAGATTTTGAGACCTGCCCTACTATGAAAGCGCACAGGAGGGCAATGCAATGAGAAAGGCACTGTTGTATTTTATGTTCATCTATCTTCTGATTGGGTTCAGCTTCGCAGTTTATGGGCAGATCATAGCGGATCCGAATGACCCTCCTCCCATGCCGATATGGGCACCAGGGCTCTCACCGGGGCAACGATTTGCGGCTTTTCTTCTTGGATTCGTGCCTTCTATGCTCCTATGGCCGGTTTGGCTTCCTGCTACCATATGGTGTCTTATCAGAGGAATTTGTTGATTAGGTCCTTCAGTGAAGTTGCGAACTAGCGCTCAACTCAGAGCTGGTTGACCCCTACTGCAATTGCTGACATTCAAGGACACAGGTTCACTCCCCAAAACAGCCCACGTCGGCTAACACGGCACGCACGCCGCTTTGCTCAATGCCCTCCCTTCGGTCGGGCATTGCGTCTATGCCGAAACGTTAGACCCAATCGGGCACATAATTAGGGCAAGTATCCTTCGGCGTGGCTCAGGGCAGGTGGAAACCTGCCCTGCTGCCTGTCCCCCGGCGTGGCGAGTAGCGGGATGGGCTGGCATCGTCAGGCCAGGGAACCCCGACCTACAAAACTGAGAGCACGCATTGATGAACGTCGCAGGTAAACTGCGACGCTACTGCTGGGGCCAGGTTTCAAATCTGGCACTGATGGTCACGAGATTTGTGTAAAATTCCCCATTAAGCAAAACCCCCCAAACATCCTCACGGTTTTCAGCCTCTGTCTGTCTGCTTGTAGATTCCTCCCTTGGCTGCTTCCAACTTTGACGAGTTCGGTAACGCTTCTGCTACACTAGAACTTAGCCCTATTCGCGCCTAACCCACGATATGTTGTGTAACCTCCTAGCCGCTGGTCTCCCGGTAAGGGTCAGCGGCTACTCCGTCCTTTCGTAAATGCGTTCAAAGCCTGGCACGGTTCTTGCAACAATAGATAAGTGGAAGGAACAGTGGACGTGAGTAGGGGGAGGGCTTCGAAGGATGGACCCTAAGCCGATACGGATATTAGTCGCTGATGACGAGAGGACCCTTTCCTTTTTCTTGCAGAAGAGCCTGGAGGCGGATGACGCTTCCTACTGCGTAGAGACGAGCCATTCGGGGGCCGAGGCTCTGGTGAAGATAGTTCGGATCCCCTTCGATCTGGTCATCGCCGACTTGAGGATGCCGGGACTGGATGGCCTCCAACTGGTGAAGCATGCTCGGAACCTCAACTCTTCGACCCAGGCTATTCTCATGACCGCCTACGGCTCCGACGGCGCTGAGGCGGCGGCCAAAGAGATGGGTGTGGAATATATCACTAAGCCTTTCGCTATGGAGGATATGAAGAGACTGGTCCGCAAGGCTATGCGGGCCCAAGGAAAGGAGAGAGAAAGATGATGAGCCTTGCAGAGATCAAACTAGCCATGACCGCGACCCTCTTCCTCATCGGCGTGGTATCCAGTATCTCCGGCCTCTGGATCATCATGGCTAAAGAGTACCATAGTGCCATGCGCCAGCTCTCCAACCAGTCGATCAGGATCAGTGGCCGAGCCGTGACTCAAGACGCCGTGGCTCCGGTCATCGACTCCGCTGCCCGGCTGGTGGAGGCGATAAACCAGTTGATCCGCACGGCGGCCGGCATCGGAGCCTTCCTCTGCGTAGCGGGGGTCGGGATCTGTGTCGTTGCCTTCTGGATGACAACTGGGCTGTGAGGTGGCCAAGTGGCCGAATATAAGGGAGACGGCGGGCCGAGAGAGGCAACAGCCGTCGAAGAGGTTGCCCCTATCTTGAGGCGGTACCGAAAGGCCGTCCAAGACGAATTGGGGGAGGTGAGGGAAGGGTACATCCCTCTCCGGCTAGTAGAGGTGACTCCCGACGGGGAGGCTATTGCTCCCAGGGGAATGGAGGCGCTGGAGGCCAGCGAGAGGTCGGTTATCCTAGGAGCGCCAGGCTCCGGGAAGAGTACTCTTCTTGCCTACTTGGCCCACGAGTACGCTCGCCAGGGCGAGATCCCCTTCTTCCTGGATCTCTCCCTTTTGGCCCCGGGTGAAGGGCTGAGAGAGATGGTGACCAGGGCTCTAGCCGACTACGGTTTGGAGGCCTCTTCCTCCATCGTGGACCATCTCTTAGAGGAGCCGCACCTTCTCTTCTTGGATAACCTAGATCAGGTCACCAATAACTACTGTCTAGAGGAACTGGAGCGACTACTGAGTGGGGCGAAGAGTTTCGTCCTCGCCTGTCGGGAGGGGGATTACCCAGCCTATGCCCGTTGGCTGGAGAAGGTGAAGGGGCTAAAGATCCAGCGCTTCTCCGATGAGGATATCCGCCGCTATCTCTCCCTTCAGTTACCCGAGAGCATGATCCTAGAGGTGGAGAAGAGGCTCCGCACACAACCGGAACTTTGGGATCTGGTTCATACCCCCCTCTTCCTGCGTGGTTTGCGGGAACTCCTGGCCGATCCAGCAGCCGAGGGGGATTGGTGGAACACCACCCGTATCATCGAGAGAGCCGTCCGCGCTCTTCTGGCCAAATATGAGGAAGAGGAAGTCAAGGAGGTAGAAGAAGCCCTCTCTCGTGGAGCCATGAAGGCTCTCGAATCGGGAGAGTCCAAGGTGGATAGAGGAGCCCTTGAGGGTGGCCCTGGTGGACAGCCGATGGTGGCTAGGCTTATGGTTAGTGGTCTCTTGGTGCGTACCCCTGACCGGGAAGGGGTGCAGTTTCTCCACCCCTTGGTGCAGGAGTATTTCGCTGCCCGGGCTTTGTCTTCCCAGAGGGATCCCGAGGGAGAGGATGGCTGGAAAGGGGATGCCCAAGAGTGGGAGGGAGCCATTGTCCAGGCATATAATTTCGCTCCCGATCGCCTCGACTATCTGCGCCGTCTTCTTTCCAACGGCAACGGTTTCTCTTTGGCGGCTCTCTGCCTGGCCCGTAACGAGAGCCCAGACGGCTCCCTCTCGCTCCTCAAATCTCTCCTCCCAGAGATAGATGAAGGGACCTCCTATCAGTTGGGCTTGGCCTTCAAGAGGGTGGGGCGGTACACCGATGCTTCTTTCTGCCTGGAACGGGCTCTTGACGGGTCGCTTCATCTATTGGGCTTCGCCGAGAAGTACGGCCCCGAGGAGCATACTAAGCCAGAGCAGACGATCCTGAAGCGGAATAAGGGGGTGGTCTACCGGGAGATGCAACAGCTGGACCAGGCGGTCCAGGAGTTGGAGGAGGCTCTAGAAGCCGCCGGGGCCACCTATGTGGACACCTATCACGAGTTGGGGTTGGCTTATGAGGGGCAGGGCAGGTACGAGGAGGCTCTTACCGCCTTCCGCCAGGCGATAGCCCTTGAGCCCGATATGGCTATCTACCACTATGCCGCGGGAAGAGCCTTGAGCCGTCTAGAGCGATACGAGGAGGCCCAAGAGAGGCTGGAGCAGGCCAGGTTTCTCGATGATAGGCATGCCCCCACCCTCTATGAGTTAGGCTTGGTTTACGAGAGGCAGGGTTGGCTAGATGAGGCGTTAGCGGCCTACGAGGGAGGGGCCAGACTCGATCCCCAGGAGGGGGCCTACCTCTGTGGAAAAGGGAGGGTGCTCTTCCGTCAGGGGAGGAAGGAAGCGGCGTTGGAGAGCCTGAGAGAGGCTTTGGCTCTCTCTCCCCAAAGGGCCGATTGGCGTCACGAATTGGGCAGCATGTTGGAGAGCCTGGGGCGGTGGGAAGAGGCGGTCGACGAGTATCACCAGGCGACCCGACTCGACCCGCAAGCAGAATACTATCACTCTTTGGGGTCCCTGGCTGCTCGTCTGGGGCGAGGGGAGGCTTTAAGTTGCCTTAGGAAGGCGACTGAACTCCTTCCCCAGGAAGCGAAGTGGCATGGCGAGCTGGCGGAACTCCTCTCCCGCCAAGGCCACTACGAGGAGGCTCTCGCGGAGTGTCAAAAAGCCCAGGAGTTGGCCCCCCAGGAACCCAACTATCTGGAGATGGAGGCCCGCATCCATCGGCGAGGAAAGCGGTATGAGCAAGCGGCAAGGGAGATAGAGAAGGCTTTGGCTATAGCGCCAGATAGAGCCTCGGCGCACCATGAGTGGGGCCGCATCTACGAGGAGCAAGGGAGGTACGAGAAAGCCCTGGAGGAGTATACCAAGGCTCGGAATCTGGCTCCGGAGGTTGAATACCTCTCCTCGCTGGGCGCTACCTATCACAGCCTGGGCGAAGGGGAACGAAGCGTCAAGGAGTTGCAAGAGGCGACTCAACTGAACCCTCATTCCCACCTGGTTCATGATCGGCTAGGGGCTGCTTATGAGAGCCTGGGAGAGAGGGAGAAGGCCCTAGCCGCCTACAGAGAGGCGATAGATCTCGCGCCTCGCGAGGCCACCTATCGGCTCCATGCCGGGAGGTTGTTCCTCCGCTTCGGTCGGCTGGACGAGGCGGAGCAGGAATTGAAGGAGGCTATCCGCCTCGCACCCCGGCAGGCGGAGGCTCATGGCCAGTTGGCCAGGGTGCTTGAGGAGCAAGACAGGTACGAGGAGGCGATAGGGGAGTACCGAAAAGCCATTCGCCTCGCTCCTCAGAAAGCGGATTATCACCGCCGACTGGCTGTTGTGGCCCAAAGGTTAGGGCGGCTCAACGAAGCCAAAAGCGAGATCTTAAGGGCCATGGAACTCGACCCTTCGGATGCTACCCTTTACGCCCGGCTGGGAGCGTTTGCCGAGAGCGATGAGCGGTATGACGAGGCGTTAAGCGAGTACCGTCGAGCCTTGGATCTCGCTCCCCAGGAGTTTGGGTTGCGAGTGAGGGCTGCGGCTGTCTATCGGAGGTTGGGAGAGTATGAGAGAGCCTTGGAGGAACTGGATGACCTTTTGGCCCAGGGTTATGACTGTGGTGAACTGCACGCCGAAAGGGGCCAGATCTACGAACTCCAAGGGAGGCTGGAAGAAGCGGGGCAGGAATACGAGGCTGCCATCCGCTTGGAGCCGGAAGTTCCCCGCTATCATCGCCTTAAAGGCGTCCTCCTTTACCGCCGGGGGGAGATGGAAGGAGCCCAACGAGAGTTGGAGAAAGCGTTGGATTCCGATGCCCAGGCCTATCATCAACTAGGGGTCATATGCGAGGCGAAAGGGGATAGGGAGGAGGCGGTTCGCCTCTACCGCCAGGCGGTAGCCCTCTCCCCGGAGAGTGCGGCTTTCCACTCCAGCCTGGGTTTGGCTTTGCGAAACCAAAACGATCTGGCCGGTGCCAGGGTCGCTTTGGAGAGGGCCGTTACCCTTGCTCCCCAGGAGGCGGAGTTGCACTACCAGTTGGGAAGCCTCTACAAGGAGCAGAGGGAGAAGGAGAAGGCGTTGTCCGAGTATCGAGAGGCTGTGGAGTTGGCACCTTATGAGTCTCGTTACTATCAATGGTTGGGGCAGGCGCTCTGGGAGGCCGGTCGCCAGGATGAGGCTATCGCCGTCTTAGAAGAGGCGGTCAGCGTCGCCCCGGATGACCCCTCGCTGCGCGGGGAGTTGGCGCGTCTCTTCGAAGCGCGAGGTTGGGATGAGGAGGCCCTGGAACAGTATGAGCGAGTGGCCGGGGCCGAGCCGGAACATTATGGCCGCCTGGGGCAGATTTTGAGCCGACTGGGCAAGAGAGATCGGGCCTTGGCTTGCTTGGAAAAGGCGGTGGCTCTGAGCCCCGATGATCCAAAGGCCCATCTTAACCTGGCTAAGATCCTAGAACTGGAAGGGCGAAGCGAGGAGGCTCTGGAGGAGGCGGAGAAGGCGGTGAGTTTGGCTCCCCAGGATCCCCAGTGTCACCGTCAGCGAGGGCTCCTCCTCTTAGGGATGGAGGGGTACGAGGAGGCTGAGGAAGCGTTGGAGAGAGCGATAACCCTCGATCCTCAGGATGCCCAGGCTCACCATGCCTTGGGGACCCTGTATCAGCGACAAGGCCGTCTGGAGGAGGCGTTAACCCTCTACCAGAGGGCGGCCACCCTGGCTCCCCAGCGGTCTGCCTACTACCTTTCCTTGGTTGCCCTCCTCCGGGAGTTGGGGCGGGAGGATGAGGCCCTTGCTGCTTTGAAAAAGGCGGTCTCTCTCGATCCCCAAGAAGCGGAGGCCCACTACCAACTGGGAGAGATCTACGAAGGACAGAAGCGGTATCAGGAGGCGGTGACTCAGTATGAGAAGGCGGCTGCCCTGAAGCCGGATCAAGCAGCCTATCACCATTCCCTGGGTGGCGTCCTCGTTCCTTTGAGCCGCTGGGACGAGGCTCTAGCGGCTCTCCGGAAGGCGACCGCTCTCGACCCTGGGGAGGCTGAAGGCTGGTACCTATTGGGCAGGGCGCAAGAGGGAAAGGGGTGCTATGGGGAGGCCGCAGTGGCCTATCAGCGGGCGGCGACCATCGCCCCTCAAAAGTCGATATATCAACGCAGCCTAGGGAAGGCGCTTATGGAGGCGGGGCGTCCCCATGAGGCCTCTTCCGCTTTGGAGCAGGCTTTGGCCCTCGACCCCGAGGATCTCGATCTTGCCTTCTGCTTGGGACAGGTATACGAGGCCAGCGGAAGGCTAGAAGATGCCTACTCGAAATATGAGGAAGTGGCGGGAGTGACCCGCAGCCCTGAACATTGGTTCCAAGCGGGAGCCGTAGCCGGCAAGTTAGGTCGGTACGCTAAAGCCGCCTTCGCCTTTCAGGAAGCGTTGGCTCTCCGGCCTGACTTCGCGGCTGCTCACGGTGAGTTGGGAATCGTCTATGCCCTGAAGGGGGAGCAGGCTAACGCGGTAAAAGAGTGCCAGAAGGCGTTGGAGTTGCAGCCTCGGAGCGCCGCTCACCGTCGCCGTCTGGGGGTTGCCTATCGGGAGATGGGGAGAGATGAAGAGGCTTTGCGAGAACTCCAGACCGCTCAGGCCCTAGCCCCTCAGGAGGCGACTACCCTGTATGAGTTGGGACGGACTTATGAGAAGATGGGTCGGTGGGATAGGGCTCTGGCGGCCTTCGAGGAGGCCACAGAATTGGCTCCTCAGGAGGGCCTCTATCTCTACGCTCTAGGCGTGGCTCGTAAGAGGATGCAAAACTACCCTCAAGCCATATCCGCTTTGGAGAGGGCGGTGGAGATGGCTCCTCAGGTGGCGGAATGGCGGGACGCGTTGGGCGAACTTTACGAGATCGATGGAAGGTTCCAATCGGCCCTGGATCAGTATCTCGAGGCCCTGGATTTGGCACCCCAGATGGCGGAATACCACCACCATACCGCTTCAGCCTACCGCCAGATGAGGCGATACGATAAGGTCTTGGAGCACCTAAAGAGGGCCATTCAGTTACAGCCGGGGAACAGCCGCTTATATGCCGAACTGGGCGATGCCTATGAGCGGCAAAAACGGTACGAGGAAGCAGAAGAAGCCTACCGGCGAGTTCTGGAACTGGACCCTCAGGAGCCTATGCACTGGATAAACCTGGGAGAGATCCAGGAGAAGCAGGGTCACAAGCGGGAAGCCATCGCCAGTTTCCAAGAGGCTCTGAAATTAGGCGGAGCCTATCCCCCGGCCTACGAGCATCTAGGTAGGCTCTATGAGGACTCTGGTAGGCTCACCGAGGCGTTGGAGAACTATAAGCGGGCTATGGAGGTCATGCCCCAGAACGCCAACTACCGGTAC
The DNA here is from genome assembly GCA_003453555.1 of Chloroflexota bacterium. Taxonomy (GTDB): domain Bacteria; phylum Chloroflexota; class Anaerolineae; order UBA7937; family UBA7937; genus UBA7937. The sequence goes on from DMLA01000137.1 coordinate 10,284, forward strand.
CGGGTGGGCGTGGTTCGAGGAAAACTGGGGCAGTATCACGAAGCGATAGAAGAACTTAGGAAGGCTGTGGAACTCTCGCCAGAGTTCTCGCCCGCCTATGAGGCCATGGCCGAGATCTATAAGGCGCAGAACCGGTATGAGGAGGCACTCCGAGCCTATCATCGGGCCATCGAGGCGGCGCCCGAAGAGGCGATCTATCATAAAAAGATCGGGAACCTATGCCGTGAGTTGGGACATACAGAAAAAGCGATGGCCCACTTCAGGAAGATGATCGAGTTGCGGCCCACCAGTGGGGCGGCCCACAACGAGTTAGGTAGGCTCTATGAGGAGCAGGGGGAGTATGACCAGGCTTTAGAGGAGTACCTGCGAGCCACTCGGGCCGATCCTCAAAACGGAGACTGTTTCTACAACGCCGGACTTTTGTACAAGCAACTGAAGCAGTACCCAGAGGCGGTATCGATGTTCCGAGAGGCGGTGCGGCTCCAGCCCAACAACGCCGCTGCCTATAAGCAGTTGGCGGCCACCAGCGCTCTGGCCTGGGTAAATGGAGCCCTGCAGACCGCGTGAAGAGGGGGGTTATGAAAGCCAGGGAACTGATGAACATCGCCAGGCTTAGCCTGACTCTGGGGGACAGTCGGTATGCTATCGCTCTCTTACGCCATCTCCTGGCTCATCTCCCCCACTATCTGGAGGCACGGCTCCTCTTGGGCGACCTTTTGGCCGAGAAAGGGGAAGTGGAGGAGGCGCGTCGACAAGGTGAGGTCGTCTTGGCTGTCGATCCGGTGAATTACGAGGCTTTGCAGGGAGCGCGGCTCTTATCCCGCTTGTCGGCAAGGGGAGCGGCAACGGAGGTCGGTCCTCCTCCTGGTGGGGGAGAGGGGCTGAGACATACGCTGGTCCTGGCCGAGGCTTTGTGGAGGGGTGCGCGTTGGAGAGAAGCGAAGCGGATCCTGGCCGGTTTAGAGGAACGCCACCCCTCCTGCCTCCGGGTAAAATTGATGCTGGCCGATATCCTCCTTCAGGAGGGGAGCGACGTGGAAGGTGCCTCTTTGCTCCATGAGGCCCAGATACTGGATCCCAGCATGAAGGTGGCGAGAGAACTCTTTGGGGGCCTCCACTCGGATTTCCTAGAGATGGATGTGGATCTCCCTCTCCCAGAGGGCTTACCCCTTGGTCCGGAGGAACTCCAGGTTCTTCTGGGGGATGAGGGGTATCGTAAGGAGGAGATAGATGTCGAAGAGGTTCCGGCCGGCCCCTTGGCTGAAGAAGAAGCGGATCAAATTCCTGATGTTGAGGAAGAGGCCGAGCCCGAAGCGGCTGTGACGCCTTTTGAGGGGTGGCCCGATCAAGCGCTCGCCGAAGAAGACGAGCCGGTAGAGGTTGTAGACCTCTTGGTCACTGAGGAGTGGCCCCACCAACTGCCTATTGACGAGGGAGCATTAGAAGAGGCCCCAAGAGAGAGTGTAGAAGAGAGCGAGACACTCGTGACTCCCTCCTTGAGGAAGGATACCCCCTCGCTTAGGCCCATGGAGCTCATCGTCACCAGCAAGTTCAGATTGGCGGAGAAGTATGGGCCCGATGGCTTTATGCGTATCGAAGAGAAATTATCGGAGTTGGAGAGGGCAACCAAGGGCCTACAGGTCAAGAGGGTCTATGTGGATGAAGGTAGCACCCTCGATGGTTTAGAGGCCGTGGACCCCACCGACCCCTGGGCCGTCAAAGCCCTCATCGATGAGATCGACGAGAGGTTGCAAGCCGAAGGAAGGGAAGCGAAGTTCCTGCTCCTTGTGGGGGGCGATGACATTATCCCCTTCTGCCGTTTACCTAACCCCGCTGACGATGAGGAGTTAGAGGTATGGACCGATAACCCCTACGCCTCGCGGGACGACAACTTCCTCCTTCCTCAGAGGGCGGTAGGGAGGATACCCGATGGGAAGAAGGAAGGTATTTTACTTTCGCTCTTGGATGTGGCCATCGAGTGCCATGGGGAGGCCTCAAAAGGGAGGCTAACCGGAATGGTGGCCGGGCTAATGAGAGGGCTGCGTCGAAGCCCCTCTAGCCTTGGTCTCTCGGCAGAGATATGGCAGGAGGCCTCTCAGGCGGTCTTTGAGGCCATCGGCAACTCCAAAGGGTTGGAGATATCCCCTCCTTTCACCGACCAGGAGTTCCTGGAGCGGCATACCCAGGTTCCTCCCCTCGCCTATTTCAACCTCCACGGGGTCAAAGAGGCCGCCTACTGGTACGGTCATTCATCTTCAGGCGAGGAACTCGACTTCCCTATCGCCTTGACCCCCCTAAACCTGGCTTGGGCGGAGGTCTCCGGAGCGGTGGTCTACAGCGAGGCTTGTTACGGGGCCCACCTGCGAGAGGGCAGCGCCGATTCTTCTATCTCCCTCGCTTTCCTGGCTAAAGGAGCCAAGGCGGTGATAGGCTCCACGGGGATGGCTTACGGGGCCCTTATGCCTCCCCTCTCCGGGGCCGATCTTTTGGGGCGAAACCTCTGGTTGGGGCTGAAGCGGGGCTTCACCATAGGAGAGGCCCTCCTGCGGGCCAAGTTAGGCCTGGTGGAGGAGATGGCTGAACGGCAGGGCTTCCTCGATGGCGAGGATCAAAAGACTATTTTGAGTTTCGTGCTCTATGGGGATCCGAGTCTAAAAGCCCCCGTCGTCGCTTCCCCTTCACAGCAGCCCTCAAGGGCGGAGATCTCTTGTCCTTCCGTGGTTTGTGGGATGAGGGCCCAGGATAGCGTAGAGGTGGATGAGGAGGTGGTGGCCAAGGTACGCAAACATCTCGCAGAAAAGGTCCCCTTCATGGCCGAGTTGGAGCTGAAGGTGGTCTCCCAGAGCCTCTGCGCAAAGGGTTGTAGCTGCGGTGGGGGTTGCTTTCTGCGCCAGGCTCCCTTAGGGGTGAAGAAGGCACCGCCCAATCTGGTCTTCACCTCCGAGCGGCTCACTCCCCTCCCAGGAGATGGGACGTTGA
>DMLA01000188.1 GCA_003453555.1 Chloroflexota bacterium
GGGGCGCTACTGTCACGGTCGATGGGACTCCTAGGGGAGAGACGCCCCTCACCCTCACACTCCCCCCTGGGACCTATAGAGTGCGGGTGGAGAAGGAGGGGTATGAGCCTTTCGAACGAGAACTCACCTTGAATCAAAAGGAAATCCTGCGAGGAGAACTCAAGGATATAGCCGCCCCGACCCCGAGCCTCTCCCCCCTGCCCGCCCAAGTCGAGGAGGGTACACAACTGGAAATCACGCTAACCGCTTGGGACAACGAGGGGGTGAAGAGGCTCGAACTTCTCATCGATGAAGCCGTTGTTTACGAATCCCCTGGCGACTCTCTCTTTTACCTCTGGGATACCTCTCCAGTTCCAGGTGAGCACCTTCTTGTAGGCCGAGCCTACGATACGGAAGGGAACATGGGGCAGACAGAGGTGGAGATAGTGATCACTAGGGTAGAGATGGCCACGGTTACGCCTACGACGACTGTACCTACAGTCACACCCAAACCGACCCCTCCCGCCGCTCAGGTCACCGTACAGGAAACCGAGATCACCATCCCCTCCTACCCTTACGAAGCCTACCTCCGTGAGGCTTTTGATACCGAATACGGGATCCCTTACCTATGGCTGGACCGGGCCGCCTACAAGTCAGCCTCCCATACCCTGGTCCTCAAGACCTTCAAAGCCATCATCCTAGAAAACGAATATCTAAGACTCACTATAGTTCCGGGGTTGGGAGGGCGGATCTACAAATCTCTCTTCAAGCCTACCGGCCAGAACCTCTTCTATGAAAACTCGGTGCTAAAACCCTCCTACTGGGGCCCCCTCTCCAGGGAGGAGAACTGGTGGCTGGCCGCGGGGGGGATGGAATGGGCTTTCCCCACAGATGAGCATGGCTACGAGTGGGGAACGCCCTGGGAGTACTCGGTAGGGTATAAGGAAGGAGGCATCACTCTCTCCCTCCGGGATACCGAAACTGATAGATTGAGAGTCAAGGTCGATATATCCCTTCTCCCTGGCAGGGCTTACTTCACCCTCAAGCCCCATATCGAGAACCCTACCTCAATAGAAGCCTGGTATCAATTTTGGAGCAACACCCTTTTAACCTTGGGGAGCAAGACCGTATCTCCAGAGACGAGGTTCATTTACCCCACCTCCCAGGTGATCGTTCATGGCAGCGGAGACTCAAACCTCCCCCAAGCGGGAGAGACGATGAGTTGGCCGATCTACAAGGGGCGAGATATGAGTTGGTACGGCAACTGGGTAAGTCATCTTGGCCTCTTCATCCCCCAACCGAGCCGAGATTTCGTAGGGGCCTACAATCATGAGACCGATCTAGGCGTGGCTCGTATCTTTCCCCGCCAAGAAGCACCAGGGGTGAAACTCTTCGCTATGGGGAGCGGTTTCCCCTGCACTGATACCTACACTGACGATGGCAGCCAATATTTCGAGATCTGGGGTGGCGTCACCCCCACCTTCGGGGAGTATGCCGCTTTAGCGCCTGGGGAGGCCAAGGAGTGGGTTGAATATTGGTACCCCTTCTGGGGGACGGGAGGGCTAGATTTTGCCAACCGGAGGGCGGCGCTCAACCTCGATGTGAAGGAGGGAGCGGTAGTTCTGGGGGTAGCCACCACCTCCTTGGAGCGGGGCACGGTCTCCCTCCTCCTGGACGGTCAAGAGATCCATCGTGAGACGGTGACTATAAGCCCCGCGCAACCATATCGGCGCGAGATACCGATAGGTGCATCTGGTTCCTTTACCCTTCGCCTCTTAGGATCTGGAGGGGAGAGCATCGCTCAGTATGAGGAATAAGCCTTTGGAACCCTATTCTTGGCCCGAGGAGCCACTGTTCTGTGCCCACTGTGGCACGACCATCGCCGCCGATGACCTTTTCTGTCCTCGCTGTGGACAAAAGATAGAGAGGAAGGCCGCTTCCCCAGGCTGGGGATGGTATATAGGGCTCCTCCTTCTGGCTATCGCTCTCCTCCTCTGCATCTTGGGGATCGGAGCCCTGGGTGCCTACCATGGTCTGGAGGAGCGGTACCGTTTGAATCAAGGGGCCGCCCTGTACAAACTATCTTCTCAGATGACAGGCCACCAGATGGCCATCCTCTGTGCCGGCGAACCTGGGCTCATCTTTCGAACAGATCTCCATGGCGTAGGGACAACGAGGATGGAACCGGCAGCCCGAGGGAGGGTTGATAGGACTGGGGATCTCGCCTTTGGGGATGATATGTTCCCGTCGGGCTCTGGGGTTGGGGACGGGCACGGCTGATAAGAGGGCCTCGGTATAGGGGTGCTGGGGATGGGAGTAGACCTCCCTCAGAGGTCCAGATTCTACTATCTTCCCCAGGTACATGATAGCGATCCTATCGCAGATGTATTTGGCTGTGGCTAGATCGTGGGTGATGAAGAGATAAGTAAGGTCGAACTCTTCCTTCAACTCCATCATCAGATGAAGGATGAGGGCTCTTACCGATACGTCAGCCATGGCTATAGGCTCATCGGCGACGATGAGATCTGGGTGTAGGATCAAAGCCCTGGCTATCACGACCCGCTGTCTCTGTCCGCCTGAGAGTTGATGGGGATACTTCTCGTACAGGGTCGCCGCCGGGGTCAAGCCAACCCTCTCCATCATCTGAATGACCAGATCTCTCTCCCCCTGGCCTTTGGCGATATCGTGGATCTCCAGGCCATGCCCTATCGCCGCCCCGATCTTCATGCGGGGGTTCAAAGAGGCGTAAGGGTCTTGGAAGATCAACTGCATCCGCTGACGAAGCCCGCGCATCTCATCGTCGTTCATAGTCAGGATATTCGTCCCGTCGAAGAAGATTTCCCCCCTTGTAGGCTCGATCAGGCGCAGGATCAGCCGCCCAGTGGTGGTCTTTCCACTGCCGCTCTCGCCAGCCAGCCCGAAGACCTCCCCTCTCCTCACCTCGAAATCTATCCCGTCCACCGCTCGGACGTAGTCCAACTTGCGAGCCAGGAGGGTCTCCACAAACGACTTCTGCACGGGGAACCATTTAAACAGATCGTGGACCTCGACTAATCTCTCGGACATCTTCCCCCTTCTAGTAGAGATGACAGGCCACCAGGTGATCTCTCTCCACCCCTATCATCGGTGGTTCTATCTCTTTACACTCGTCCTTCACATAAGGACAGCGGGGATGGAACCGGCAGCCTGGTGGAGGCTGTATGAGGTCTGGCGGGGAGCCGGGCATAGTAGCCAGCACCTGTTCCGTGAGGCTTATGTTGGGAATAGAGCGCAGGAGCCCCTGGGTGTAAGGGTGCATCGGTTTTTCGTAGAGGGGCCGGGCCTCGGCCACCTCCACCAGTTTGGCCGCATACATCACCGCCACCCGATCAGCCAGTTGGGCAACGATCCCCATATTATGGGTGATTAGGATCAGAGTCAGTTCATAATCCTCCTTTAATTGTTTAAGGAGGTCTAATATCTGGGCCTCAACGATGACATCTAAGGAGGTGGTGGGCTCATCGGCGATGACTAATTCCGAGTTGAG
>DMLA01000170.1 GCA_003453555.1 Chloroflexota bacterium
GGATTTAGCGGGGTTGGATAGAGTGGTCTTTATAACGACATAAAGAAGGGATCGATGACCTATCGGCTTCTGGCTTTGGATCTCGATGGCACCGTAATGGGCCGGAGTTCGGCCATCTCCCCCAGGATAAAAAGGACGATCGAACGTGCCCTGGAGAAGGGCGTGGTAGTGACTCTGGCCACTGGCCGGGTCTTCGGGAGCGCGCTCCCTTTCGCCCAAGAACTGGGGATCAGGGCCCCCATCATATCGTCCCAAGGGGCCATGATTAGGGCTCCCCTTAAGCGGCCTTTGGCGGAGTGGACTATACCCTTGGCCTTAGCACATCGATTGATCGCCGTAGGCCGGGAAGCGGGGCTGCAACTGAGCGCCTATGTGGGAGACATCCTCTGCTTGGAAAGCCAGGGCCCTCAGGTCTATCCCCCCTCCGTCGAGGTGAAGGTGGTGGAGGACCTATTCTCCTCCCTCCCTGGCGAACCCCACAAGATGCGGTTCGAAGGCGATGAAGGTGTGATCTGGACTCTGGCATCCCTTCTCCCGGAGCAGTTCCGAGGCCTTCTCAACCTAGCAAGGCCTGATCCGTTCTCTCTACAAGCCACCCACCGTGAGGCCTCCAAGGGTCAGGGTTTGGCCTATCTGGCCCGCCACCTAGGGATACCGCGTGAGGAGGTGATGGCCATCGGCGACTACGATAACGATGTGGATATGGTGGCCTGGGCGGGCTTGGGGGTGGCGATGGGCAACGCCAGTCCTCGCCTCTTGGCCGTGGCCGATGAGGTCGTTCCCCCCCTCGATGAGGAGGGGGCGGCGGTGGCTATAGAAAGGTATATACTGAAGTGAAAGTTTACCCCGCGAATCTGCCATCGGCTCTTCCAGAGGCCATTAAACTCCTCAAGGGTGGTAGCCTCGTGGCCTTTCCCACCGATACCGTCTACGGCGTGGCGGCCCATGCTTTCCTCCCCCAAGCGGTAGCCAGGCTCTACACCGCCAAAGAGCGGCCTCGTGAGCGGGCTATCCCCCTCCTCTTAAGTAAGAAAGAGGATCTTCCCTTGGTGGCTCGGGATATTCCCCCCATCGCTTGGCCTCTCATAGAGAGGTTCTGGCCCGGAGGCTTAACCCTGGTCCTCTTTCGGAAGGCCACCCTCCCAGATATAGTCTGCGCTGGCGGCGAAACGGTGGCCCTTCGGGTGCCGGACCATCGTCTGGCCCTGGCCCTCATCGAGGGGACGGGAGCACCTCTGGCCACCACCAGCGCCAACCTTTCAGGCCGCCCGGAGCCTGTGACCGCTGACCAGGTATGCCAGCAACTGGGGGCTCGCATCGATCTCATCCTCGATGGTGGTCCCTCTCCGGGGGGGATACCCTCCACCCTGGTAGACCTTACTATCTCTCCCCCTGCTGTCTTGCGGAAGGGAGCCATCGCCGTAGAAAGGTTGGCCGAACTAATCCCCGACCTAACTCTTTGTAATCCCCCTAAGGTATGCTAAAATAACTTACATCGAAAGGAGACCTCATGCGCATCGCTGTGGGAGCGGACCACGCAGGCTATGAACTGAAGGCCCAAATCATAAGCCTCTTGGAAGAACTGGGACACGGTTATCGGGACTTCGGCCCCCACAAGAGAGACCCAGGAGACGATTACCCCGATTTCGGCGTACCGGTGGCCAGGGCCGTGGCTAAGGGGGAGTTCGATTTAGGAGTCCTCATCTGCGGTAGCGGTGTAGGAATGTGTATTCTGGCCAACAAGGTAAGAGGTATCCGAGCCGCCCTCTGCCATGACACCTTCTCCGCCCGCAGTAGCCGGGAGGATGATGATGCCAACATCTTATGCTTGGGAGCGAGAGTTATAGGCGTAGAGTTGGCCAAGGAGATCGTCAAAACCTGGCTCTCCGCTACTTTCTCTGACGCCGACCGACATAAGCGGCGGGTGAAGAAGGTGATGGGCCTCGAGGAGAGGCCGGCCTGAGGTTGCCATGCTTGTGGGCATCGATGCCAGCCGAGCCACCAGCCCTCAAAGAACGGGTACGGAAAACTATTCTCTCTACCTTATACGCCATCTTTTGGCTCTCAACGCCCAGAGATACAGGCTTTACTTCAATGCCGCCCCTCCCCCGAGGCTATTTCCTCAAAGCGATAACTGGGAGGCCCGAGTGATGCCCTTTCCCCGCCTCTGGACCCATCTTCGCCTCTCTTGGGAGATGGCGTGCCGCCCTCCTGATCTCCTCTTCGTGCCCGCTCACGTCATACCTTTGATTCACCCCCGCTCCGTGGTCACCGTCCACGATCTGGGATACATATATTACCCCCAAGCCCATAGGCCCTTCGACAGGCTATATCTAGACCTCTCCACCCGCTTCAACGCCAGCGTAGCCAGCCAGATCATCGCCGACTCAGAAGCCACGAAAAATGATTTGGTTCGAGAATATGGTGTGCCTGAGGAACGGATCACGGTGGTTTACCCCGGTTGTAACCTAGAGCCAGTTATAGATGAAACCGGGTGGGAGAGGGTAAGGGAGCGGTATCACCTGCCCGATAGATATATCTTGCACCTCGGCACCCTTCACCCTCGTAAGAATATCCTCCGCCTCTTGGAGGCTTTTCAATCGTTGGCCGGAGATTTTCCCGACCTTCATCTGGTCTTGGCGGGGAAGAAGGGCTGGCTGTATGAGGAGATTCTCCACAAAGCAGAGGGGTTGGGCGGAAGAGTGCACTTTCCGGGTTATATC
>DMLA01000080.1 GCA_003453555.1 Chloroflexota bacterium
GAGTCTGGGAGGATAATGATGGCTAAAACCGGGGTTTTGCGGCGGAATTGGGGTGTCGTGGCGGGTTCTCCCTCGGAGGGCGCTGTTCTTACCAGGATGGACTCGTAACGGCCAGATCAATGGTCAGGGTGGCCCCACCCTCACATTCCTTCCGCCACTCTGCCACCAGATGATGAGGCCTGCGGAAGCATTGCGGCGATGTCAGTGAGCCACAAACAGTGTGCTATACGCTGTGCCCTTTTGGCGTCAACCATGGACATGACCCGGGTAAGACCTGTTCACAGTCTTCCCAGGTCAACCATCCGATCCGACGAGCTACCTCCGACCAATCCGCAGATTGCCCATGCGGAAGATCTCGCGCTAGGGCTGCGGGGTTGTTACGATACTCGTCCAGCAGCCAACCATACAGGCGAGAATGCGGATACTGACGGAACATTTCTGGCGTCAACATCGCGAATAGTGTACGCTCTGGCTGACGTAGGCTCAAGGGCTCAGGTAGGTTTGCATTCCGCTCGAGCATCACGTCGATGGTACGGGCGATCTGGTTGCGTGTCGCATCGAATGATACTTGATACGATATGTCAGAGAGCACTTTCGCCTCGAATAGGACTGCAAAGCCATTGTCCGCATTCAGTAGTATCGCGTCAACTTGAGTCGGACCTTCAAGGCCTTCGCGAACATCATCTGTGCCACGCCGACGACTCGCATCCAGAACATAAGCAACGACTTGCCGCCTACTGAGGTTCTCTCCAAGCCAACGCTTATAGGTTGGCGGTGATGGCAGATTGACCTCAAAGAACAAGTGTAGCCCTCCGCGAAAGCATTCATCCCACGAAGCCAGGGCTGTCAGTGGTGGAACCTCCCTGAAGCACTTGCGCATCAACGCGCCCAACCGTTCCGTACGGTCGGCGCTGTAGAAGTAGTTCATCAGAGAAGCGACCACCCAGAACCGCTCGTCTTTTTCAATCTGGCAGGGTCTCCTCAACTCTGAAAGAGGCAATCCACGTCGGTCAGCATGGTCTGCCTGAAATCTTTCGTAGCGTTCTGCGCTTGCAAGATAGTATTGTAGTTGCCGCGTAGCCTCTTCACCTGCAACATCTCCCGCAGTTGGCGCGAAATGGCCTCGCAGTTGCTCGACGGAAAAGGGTAAATAGATCGGGTGTATCAGTTGACTGTTCATAACCCTCACATTCCTTCCCTCACTCTGCCACCAGATGGTGAACGCTCCATCACCTCGCTTGCACCAGGGTCCTCGGTAGCTTGTGAATCATTGCTCGTGACACCCCTTGTATCGTCCTCGAAGACTACTCTACCCGCCTGAGATGAAACACCACAGCTTTTCGATCCTTCCCCTCCTCGTCTGGCCGTATACGCCACTCGTGGTCCACGCACTCCATCTCGCCGACGTAGCGCACGTATCCCTTGCCCTCTATCTCGAAGAGATGCAACTCCTCGCCAGTTTCTGTATGATCGCGGACAGCGCAATTGCCCCTGACCATTTCCATGTCGCCTCTCTGCCCCTCGCCCGTATAGAGGAAGGTCGTATCGTCAAGCCACTCATCGCTATAGCCGAACTCCTTGCCCGGGGCACCCGTGAAAATCAGAATCGAGGGCACACTCGTTGGTGTGCTTATACCCCCGAAGCGTTGGCCGCCAACGCAATCGTGTATCAGGCGACGCCTATAGCGGCCTCCAGGCTCCAGATCAATTCCACAGGACCGGAGCCCAATTGCCAAAGCAGACCTTTGGTTCACTGCTCGCTACCTCCTCGCTGTACCTGTAGATCCGAGGGTGATAGTTATGCTCGAAGATGGCTAGCCAGGTGATGGTCCCGATGATGGCGATGGCAAGGAACATGGCCAAGAAGGATCGCTGTTTGAGACTCACCGAGCAGTCCTACTGCTGAGCAAGCAGCCTCGAGATCATTTGATAGGTGGTTCCGTAGGGAACCCCCAGCCGTTCCACCACTCGCTTCTGGGCGCTGATCGGTCTGTAGTCGGCGGTTGCACCACCTGTCCCCGGTCTTCTCCTCAGTACGCACCCCGACCTGTCAGCGAATCTCATGACGAGATACGTCCGGCCATCATCGGTCATAAACTCCTTGGCTATACCACTAGAGTTGAAGTCTGAAGCCTGCGACATTAGCACCTCCTCCTGTAAATCCGACGGTGATGGTTTTCTTCAAGGACCGCTGGCCGGGTGATGCTCCCGATGGTAGCGATGGTAAGGAAGACGGCCCAGAAGGGTCTATCCAAACTCCTCACTCTCTCCTCTCACCCTGCCGCAGAAGAGGTGGGCTCGTTCCTGGCCCTCGGCTACAGCTATCGGCGGAACCGTGGCATGCTCCTGTCCGAACGGCGCAGGTGTCGCAGTGAGCGACAAACGACCGGAGAGTTGGGGCGTAGGCTCTCTTGGGATGATGATCTTCACACACCAATGTCCTTCTTGCCTACCCTATTTCGATTAACAACTCCCTAATCATACTCTTGTATTCTTCTTCAATCCTATAATTGTCCTTCATCCACGGCGTTGGCTCTGGCTTGTCATAACGGATTACTTGGCGCAGGTAGTCATTCTTCGGAAGGCCCAATTGCGTTGAAATCGAAGATAGCACGATCCCTGAGTGTCCCCAATTCTTGGCTTCTTTCCTTCTGACGAGCTCTTTCCTAATCTCATCTCGTTTGACGGGCTCGTGATCCAAGCACAAAGGCAGCAGTATCTCGCGCAGGCGACGAGGTACCTTTCTTTCCCTAGATAGATATTTCTTCAGAAGAGTCTTTAGCTCATCGTCTCCATAGCTCCCTGGCTCATCTGACATGGGTACTTTTCCATACTCCCCGGCCTCGGGCTCACGTACCGGCTTGAGCGGCCGCATGCGGACTCTGATCTCAAGCATCTTTAGCCAATTCAAAGCTTGCTTATTGCTTATTGGTCGGCCACCTTCCTTCATCCGCCGCCTGACGAGGTTTACGAAGCCCGGATCAGGCCCAGTCAGCAAATCCTCCACTACTCCCCTGATCTTCACACCAGTGTATCGGCGATCCCAAACACGATCGATTTCTCCCGATCCAACGCTCTGGGGCGAGATAAGTCCAAGGATTTGCATGAACCTCTCGGTGGGCAAGCCTTCCGCGGTACCGGCCTTCGACAGATCTAGCTCTTCGAGTAGCTTCTTATTCGCCACTTCTGGTGCAAGACTGTTGTAGATCCGTACTAGACTACCGTTTGTCAGAACGCACCATTTCACTCCGGCGGCTGCTGCATACGCCAACGCCTGCTCCAGGTCTCTGTGGCTATCCAACCGATTGCTGAGACGCTTGCACTCCACGAGGACCTTTGGTTTTCCGTCCAGTTTGAGGGAGTAGTCCACCGGGCGCTCGGTGGGCCGATCCTCTCTTGAAACTTGCGTGGGGTCTGCCACATCCCACCCGGCCATGTTGAGCAGAGGCTCAACTAGAAGTGCCTTTGTGTCCTGCTCCGATAGGGTCTTGTCTATTCCTTTCGCTTGATACGACCGAATTCTCTCTCCGAGTTCCAAGATCTGATCACTCGAACCGTTCATCCTCTCCTCCTAGCCGTGATTGTGGGGGCACTGGTAGATACGCCTGCTTACCTCATTCCCTTCTCACTTTGCCGCAGAAGATACGCCTGCAACACAACCGGCTCGCCTGCCGGTTGCAACAGACGAGCCGCTGTGATAGAGTATGTGTGCCAGGGTGTCTGTTGCACCCTCGGCCTTAGCCTCGATGGTTCGGCGTAAACCACGAGGCTTTTTCTATTCTTCTGTTCGTAAGCATTGTAGCGTGGGTTTCAAGGGATGTCAAGACTGGACGGCAGGCGAAGGATCAACGCTGGGATAACCTGTGCCCCTTCGAAGTGTCGACTCACCCACAACCGGAGCACCTATCCGTTCGTAACCTTCTGGAAAGCCCTAGCGACATCGGGCTTGACTTGTGTGATGGCGTGCCAGAAATCGGACGCCCGTTGAAATCCGCCTGGTTCCGACGGAT
>DMLA01000056.1 GCA_003453555.1 Chloroflexota bacterium
GCGGTGACGGTGGAGGAGGTATGGGAGACGGTGGAGCGGGTATTGACGAACAGCGAGGATTGATTAGACTGAAGATAGCCGCAGAGCCTCCGCCCCATCATCTGGGTAGGTGATTGCCGTGGAATGGTGTTTGGGAAGTAGGCGGGGTGCAGGGCACGCCCAAATCTTCTCCGGTAGGGTGAGAGGAAAAAATGAGATTGCAAACGGAGGGGGATGTTGAAATGAAACGGGATAGACCTTTCTTCAACAAGAGTGGCAAACGCACGGAGGAAATGGAGCAGGATGGCGTCTCTGAAGATCCGAAGGATCAATCCTTCTTATGCCCGAAGTGCCGGATCGAAATAGCAGATTTGCAGTACCTTGATTATTTCGGTGGCGTGTGCCAAAAGTGCGGATATGATTTCTATACAGGATGGATAGCCTAGGCATCTAAGAGATGTGTCAACCGATGAAACCCTATGAACTTGTTCCATATCCAATAGAAAGCAGACTCAAGCATGTTCTTTGCACAGTTGACAATGAACTGTTTGTATCAAGCCCTTTCATAACGGATTACGGCATCGAATTCATTCTGGAGAATGCTAAGAAGGCTAGGGTATTGAAGATATTGACCAACTTAGACTTGCGCAACCTGACTGGCACTGCCTTCGGTGTTGAATCATTGGTGAAACTATGGGATAGATTTCAGGTGAGTATTTCCTCATTGGCAAAACTACATGCTAAGGTTTACATTGTTGACCACAAAACCGCTTTTCTAACCTCCGCCAATTTGACACGTGGGGGATTGGTGGAAAACTATGAGTACGGAATACTCTTGAAAGACGAACGCATCGTGGCAGGCATCGTTGCAGATATGAACGAGTATTTTGGCCTAGGAAACATCTTTGACAGAATATCAATAGAGACAATGATTCCGGACGTTATTGATATTAGGGAAATGCGAAAGGAACTGGAAAAAGATGTCAAAGCAAGAAAGTTGGCTAGGGTTCTAAAGCAAAAAGAAGAAGCCTTGCAAACAAGAATCCTACGAAACCGGGTGAAAGGTAGAACGATAAATAGCATATTTGGCGAGACAATAAGGTATCTTCTGGGGTTAAGGGGTCCCCTTTCTACGAAAGAATTGCATCCTTTAGTCCAGAATATTCATCCAGAGATTTGTGATGATTCTATTGACAGGGTAATCGATGGACAACATTTTGGTAAGAAGTGGAAACATATGGTGAGGAACGCTCAGCAACATTTGAAACGAAAAGGTATTGTCTATCTTGAAGAGGGTAAATGGGGTCTGGTAGCCTAGAATGAATTGGGATAGGGGGCGGTTGGCCATCTTACTCCAAGGTCAAGTATTTACTCCTGGGAAACTAGGTGACGGCCTGATGTATATAGGCACGAATTTCTGCTTCAACCATGTGAATCCCCTCTGCCAACAGTGCCCCGTGAATCGGCTTTGTCGTGGGTATCAGCAAGACGAATTCCTAATCACTGACTATCGAACCTAACGCCGCACGATGAGAGGTATGGTCAGTCGGGCTTGCAGGCTGGGGCCAGGGGATACCGAATGGTGACGGGCAATCGACCTAGCATCACCTCATTCTTCACCAACTTGCAAGCGCCCATGCCCTTGGGACGCAAGGTCCGCTTGCTGCTCAGAAGTAGGGCAGATTTCCCTGGCCTGTCACGCGCCAGCCTGCCCCGGTACTTGCCAGGCCGGGGGGCAGGCCATACCCGCCCCTGAATCTTCTGCGGCCGGCTGAGAGGGGACAACCACTGAGGGAGGAATCGTTCCAGGGAGGAGGTCTATGCCAGCAAAGATTAGCGTAAGCAAGAAAGAAGACACTACCACCGGGTGGGTCTTCGAGGTGACTATCTCCGAGCGGGGGAGTGAAACGGTCCACACGGTCACGCTGAGCAAGACCGACTATGAGCGGCTAAGCGAGGGAAAGGCCCCGCCCGAAAGCCTGATTGAGCGCTCTTTTGAGTTCCTTCTCCAACGGGAGCCCAAAGAGTCGATACTCCGCCGCTTTGACCTCACCAAGATCGGCTTCTACTTCCCCGAATACGAGGGGGAGATCCGCCGCAGGCTCGGCTAACCTCTCCTACTCCATATCCCCCAACTCATAGAGTATCGCCGCCGCGGCCACCAGCCCCGCTGTCTCGGCCCTCAGTATGCGGGCACCTAACGTGACGGGGATGGCCCCGTATCTCTGCCCCTGCTCTATCTCCTGGGGGGTGAACCCCCCTTCCGGGCCGATGAAGAGGTTGATAGAAAAGGGGGTGGGCTGGGCGTCCCTGAGGACGGCATGCAAACTGTTCTTCTGGGCTGGCATCCTTGAGCCAGCCTCCTCCCAGGGGACGATGGTCAGCCCGCCTCGGCTGGCCTCCTGCCAGGCCTGACGCAGAAGCAAGGCCGGTCGCAGGACGGGAAGGCGGCCCCGCCTCGACTGCTCCGCCGCCTCTAGGATGATCCGCCTCCACCTTTCTAGTTTTTTCTCCCCGATATCCTCCAGGCTGGAGATGATACATCGGGCGGCGACCACGGGAGCGAAAGCCACCACCCCCACCTCGGTGCACTTTTGCAATACGCTCTCGAAGGCTCGCGCTCTGAGGACGGCCTGGTAAAGGGTTATCTTCGTCCGAGGCTCGCTGGCAGCCAGGCTCTTCTGCAAGATCTGCCCCACTACCCGCTCCCGGCCCACCTCACCCAGTTCCACCTGGTATTCCCAGCCCGAGTTATCCAGGAGGATGACTTGGTCGCCCGGCTCCAAGCGGAGGACGTTCCTTATCTGGTGGGTCAGGGGGCCGGTGATCTCCACCCCTTCCCCCTGAAGCCATTCTGGGGGGATAAAAAACGGTGCAGATGCATCCTTGCGGAGGATCGGCTTACTTCCCCTCTCTCCTTCCTATCAGAGTGACCCAATCTCCCTTCCGAAGAGGGCTCAACTCCTTGAGCCCCCCTCTCTAAAGGTCTTCCTCACTTCCTCTTCTTCAGAAGCCATGATTCCAGCGGCGATGAGGAGACCCTCTGGTTTCAGGTGATCGAGGAGGCCCTTTTCTATCAGACCGGCAATCGTCCGGGCCAGGATGTTCACCACTATCAGATCAAAGAGGGACCCCTTCGCCATCTCCAGCGACCCCTCTTTCACCTTCACCGTCCTACCCACGCCATTAGCCAGGACGTTCTCTTTCGCTATCTTCACCGCCAAGGGGTCGGTATCCAGGGCCAAAACGGCGCTTGCTCCCAGTTTGGCGGCGGCGATAGCCAAGATGCCGGAGCCGGTACCGACATCGAGGACCCTCGCCCCGCAAGAGAGGTGCTCTTCTAAGGCCTCCAGGCACATGCGGGTAGTGGGGTGGAGCCCCGTCCCGAAAGCCATCCCCGGGTCGAGGGTGATGACCACCTCACCGTCAGAGGGAAGATACCTCTGCCACGAAGGAGATACCACCAGACTACGACCGATATGCTGGGGCTCGTAGTGGGCCTTCCATGCCTCGGCCCACTCCTCTTCTTTCAGTTCTCTCACCTGGGGCTCGGGCAAGGGTCTTATCTGCCCCAGATGCCAGAGGGCTTCGTAAAGGGGCTTCAACCTCTCGTCCGGCGAGGGCACGAACGTCTTCACCGTTACCAGGGGGTCATCGGGCGAGACCTCCACCACCGCTCCTCCCTCTCCGTACTGGTTGAAGAGTTCGCTTATCGCTTCTGCGCTCTCTTCATCAACCCGAAGGCTTATCTCCAGCCAGTTCAACGCTCTGCCTTTCGTGGAGAGAGGTTAGAGGTTGAGGGCATCCCTTAACCTATCCAAGAACCCCTTCTCGCTCTGGGGGATCACCTCTTTGCCCAGGCTCTTGGACAATCGCTTGAGGAGTTCTCGCTGTTCCTCGGTGAGGTTGGTGGGGGTGACCACATAGACGGTGATCAACTGATCGCCCCGGCCATCGCCTCTCAGGTGGGGGATGCCCTTATTTCTTAGCCTGAAGGTCTCGCCTGTTTGGGTGCCCGCGGGGATGGTGAGGGTGGTTGTGCCCTCCAAGGT
>DMLA01000176.1 GCA_003453555.1 Chloroflexota bacterium
GAAGGCTCGCCACTTCTCTTTCAGGGGCTCTAAAGGCATCACCTCTGGGACGTAGCCGGTCTGCTGATAGTGGTTATAGTCCATGATGGCGGTGAGGTTATCCACCTTATATTTGTTGGCGCCCATAGCCGCTTCCCAAACCTGCCCTTCATCGCACTCCCCATCGCCGACAAGCACATAGACGCGGTAATCGCGCCCGTCTAGACGAGCAGCCAAGGCGTGGCCCAGGCCGATGGAGAGCCCTTGTCCTAGTGAGCCGGTGGAGGCCTCTAACCCCGGGACGCGGAGCATGTTGGGGTGACCTTCTAGGGGGCTACCAATCTGGCGGAGGGTGGAAAGCCACTCTAAGGGGAAGTATCCCCGCTCGGCCAGGACAGCATAAAGGACCGGGCAGCCGTGTCCCTTGCTCAGGATAAAACGATCCCTCTCTGGCCAATCAGGGCGAGAGGGGTCGTGGCGCAGGACCCCGCCGAAATAGAGGGCGACCAGGATCTCAACTGCGGAGAGGGCGCTGGAGGGGTGACCGGACCCAGCGGCGGTGGTAATGGTGATTATGTGGCGACGGATAAGGCGGGCCTTATTTTGCAATTGGGAAATAACACACCTCTCTTCCATCATCTCCTCTAGATCGATGACATATTCTACCGGAGGCAGAAGAGAACCGCAAAGGTCAACGCCTTAGGGCCTCCGGGTTGACCGGGTGAGGAGGTATCTCCCCCCTCAGGCCGGCTATCAAATTTTCTGCCGCCATAGTGGCCATCTTGGTCCGGGTGGCGATGCTGGCCGAGGCCATATGGGGCACGATGAGACAGTTATCCAGGGAGAGAAGAGGGTCGTCAGGCGCGATGGGCTCAGGGTCGGTGACATCCATTGCCGCGCTGGCGATCCTCCCTGATTTTAGGGCCTCATATAGCGCTTGCTGATCGACTACCGGGCCGCGAGAGGTGTTGATCAAGATGGCGGTAGGTTTCATAAGGCCGAATTGGTCCTTGCTCATCAGATGGTGGGTATCCTCGGTGAGAGGGACGTGGAGGGAGACGAAATCGGATTCCCCGAGCAGGGTCTCGAAGTCGGTGTAGATTAAGCCCAGTTCCCTTTCCAGATCTTCCCGCCGCGCTATATCATGGTAGAGGATGCGCATGGCGAAGCCCCTGGCCCGGCGGGCCACGCTAGCGCCGATGCGCCCCAATCCCACCAAGCCCAGGGTAGCCCCATGGACATCTCGTCCCAGCAGGAGGGTGGGTCCCCAGGTTTTCCATTTACCGGCTTTGACGAACCTCTCCCCTTCCACCACCCGTCGCGCGGTGGCCAGGAGCAAGGCCATGGTGAAATCGGCTACCGTCTCCGTCAAGACCCCTGGGGTGTGGCCCACGATGATGCCCCTTTGGGTGGCGGCGGTGACATCGATGTTGTCGTAGCCCACGGCGTAGTTGCTTATCACCCTCAACTTTGGCGCGGCATCCATGAGGGGGGCATCTATCCGATCGGTGAGGAGGGAGAGGAGGCCATCTATATCACGCGCCTTCTCCAACAGGACCTCATAGGGCAGGGGCAATTCCCCCTCCCACACTTCAACATCGCAATACCTCCTCACCATATCCAGCCCCTCTTCGGGGATGAGACGAGTGACATAGACCTTCATGCTACCCTCCAAGACCTGGGCCTAGTTTAGCAAACCCCGGGGTTCGCGTCAACCCGTTTTCTTGACCGGCTCGCCCTCTCACGTTATGATGGGGATGTGGAAGAGTTGAGCCCTGAGGGGATAAGAGAGGGCCTGGATACTAGATTCATGGGCCAAGAGGTGGTCTACCTCTCCACGGTGGGCTCTACCAATGAGGTGGCCAGGGCGATGGCTGCCCGAGGCGCTCCAGAGGGAACGCTGGTAATCGCCGAGGAGCAGACGGCAGGGAAGGGTCGCCTGGGGCGGCGCTGGATAGCCCCCGCAGGAACGAGCCTCCTCTTCTCCCTGCTCCTCTATCCGGATCTGACCTTGGAACAGGTTCCTCGTCTCACTATGCTCGCTTCTCTGGCTGCCGCTGAGGCCATCGAGTCGGTTACCGGGCTCCCGGTGAGGTTCAAGTGGCCCAACGATATTCTGATCCGAGGCAGGAAGGTGGGCGGGGTCTTGACAGAGGTGGGGGTTACGGAGGAGAGGTTAGATTATGTTGTGGTGGGGATAGGCTTGAATGTGAACTGGACCCCCTCTCAGGTGCCGGAGTTGGCGGGGAAGGCGACGAGCCTCTCTGAAGAATTAGGGCGTGAGGTCTCTCGATTAGAGTTGCTTCAAAGGCTGCTCAGGTATATGGAGGGGGGGTATCTCCGGCTGGAAGAAGGGTACTTGCCTCACAAGGTTTTCACCTCGCGCCTGGCGAATGTCGGTGAGAAGGTCGAGGTGGTTCTACCCAGAGGCAAGGAGGAAGGCTTCGTGGAAGGGGTTAATGCTGAGGGAGCGCTCCTCCTGCGGAGGGAGGATGGTATGACGGTGGGGGTGACCATGGGAGAGGTAGCCTAACCTTAGCGATGACAGCGATGAAC
>DMLA01000043.1 GCA_003453555.1 Chloroflexota bacterium
TCGTTGGCGCGCGACTTGCTGGGGGGCGCCAGGCCGGCCGCCATCGGCGTGAGCTTCGGCGGCCCAGTGAACGCGGCGGAGGGCGCTGTCCTTCTCTCCCATCACGTGCCGGGCTGGGAGAACGTCCCACTGCGCGAGCAGCTGGTGGCGCGATTTGGGGTGCCCGCTGCGGTGGACAACGACGCCAACGTCGCGGCCCTGGGGGAGTGGCGTTTTGGAGCGGGGCAAGGCTGCCATAGCCTCCTCTACATCACGGTCAGCACCGGCATCGGCGGAGGGTGGATCCTGGATAGGAGGATCTATCACGGAGCCGATAGCCTGGCGGGCGAGATCGGCCACATGACCGTTCAACCCGGCGGGCCGGTCTGCACCTGCGGGCGGCGCGGCTGCCTAGAGGCGGTCGCCGCTGGCGCGGCCATTGCCCGGAGAGCACGAGATCGCCTGACAGCGGAGCCTCAGGTGGGGGAGATTCTACGCGGGTTGGTGGGCGGCGATGCAGGGGCTGTCACGGCCAAGCAGGTGAGCCAGGCCGCGGAGGCCGGCGACGAGTTGGCGCAGCAGGTGCTCGAGGAAGCAGCGCAAGCGTTGGGGTTCGGCATCGGCTGTGCCATCGCCCTGATGAACCCGGAGCGCGTCGTGGTGGGCGGCGGCGTGGCCAAATCAGGGGAGCGCTACTTCCAGGTCGTGCGGGCTGCTGCACGGGAGAACGTTTTGCAGGGGATGAGGGTGGACATCGTGCCAGCCGCGCTGGGCGACGACGCCCCGCTTTGGGGAGCCATCGCCCTGGCAGAGGGGTTATTGCCGCACTGAGGTGGAGATGACCATTGAAATCATCAACCCCTACATCGAGCGGGGCCACATCCGGCACGCGCTCTTCGACTTCGACGGCACCGTTTCCCTGATCCGCGAGGGGTGGCAGGGGGTGATGATCCCTATGATGGTCGAACTCTTGATGCAGACGCCCAAACACGAGAGTGAAGCCGAATTGCGCGCCCTCGTCACCGAATTCGTCGAGCGGCTGACTGGCAAGCAGACCATCTACCAGATGATCCAACTCTGTGATGAGATCGAAAAGCGCGGCGGCCAGCCCCTCGACCCCCTGGCCTACAAGCGGATGTACCACGACCGGCTGTGGGAGCACATCGAGGGCCGCATCGCCGCCCTCAAATCCGGGCGGGTGTCACCGGAGGAGATGATGGTCCCAGGCTCTGTGGCGATGATCAAGGCGATGCGAGCGCGGGGCGTGATGTGTTACTTGGCCTCAGGCACCGACGAAACGTGCGTGCTGGACGAGGCTGCAGTGCTAGGCCTGCTACCATACTTTGCTGGTATCTACGGCGCGCTGGACGAGTACAAACGTTACTCGAAGAAGATGGTAATCGAGCGCATCATCAATGAGAACCACTTGAGAGGGAGCGAGTTCGTGGCCTTCGGCGATGGATTCGTGGAGATCGAGAACGCCAAGGCTGTGGGCGGCATGGCCGTGGGGGTGGCCTCCAACGAGTCGGCTCGTTGTGGGGTCAGCGAGTGGAAGCGGAGACGCCTGATCCAGGCCGGCGCTGACATCATCATCCCCGATTTCCGCGAACACGAGCGCTTGGTGGCTTACCTGTTTGCGGAGGAGTAGCAATGCCATACCCGCTTTTCGACCGTAGCCGCCTGAGGCTCAAGCCTCTGGCGGAGCGGGTGCACGACATGACTCTGGCCGAGGTGCTACCCCTGGATGCGCCGGTGCCCTCCTTCGAGGATTCAAACCTAGAGCAGGTGGCCGAGCGCGTTGTGCGAGCACATCGGTCTGGAGGAGAGGTCATCCTGATGATGGGCGCCCATGTCATCAAACGCGGCCTATCACGGTTTGTCATTGACCTGATGGAACGGGGCATCGTTACCCACATCGGCATGAACGGCGCCGGGCCCATCCACGACTTTGAACTGGCCCTCATCGGAGCGACCACCGAGAGCGTGGCTCGCTACATCCGGGAGGGGCAGTTCGGGCTGTGGGAGGAGACCGGACGCCTCAACGTGGCCATCAAGCAGGGGGCGCACGACGGCCTGGGGATGGGCGAGGCGGTGGGGCGTATGATTGAGGAGGAGCAACTCCCGCATCGTGACGTGAGCATCCTGGCGGCGGGCTACAGGCTGCAGGTGCCCGTGACGGCTCACGTGGGCATCGGCTATGACATCATCCACGAGCATCCCAACTGCGACGGGGCAGCGCTGGGCGAAACCTCTTACCGTGATTTCCTGATCCTGGCCCACACCGTCTCCAATCTCCAGGGCGGGGTGCTCTTGAACTTCGGCACGGCCGTTATGGGCCCAGAGGTCTTCCTCAAAGCCCTGGCCATGGCCCGCAACGTGGCCCCGCTGGAGGGGCGGCGCATCAATCGCTTCACCACCGCTGTCTTCGACCTCGTGGATCTGGGCCCCGATTGGCGCCGCGAGGTGCCCAAATCCGACCCTCGCTACTACTTCCGGCCCTGCAAGACCATCCTGGTGCGTACTGTCCAGGAGGGCGGCGAGAGCTTCTACATCCACGGTGACCACCAGGCCACGTTGCTGAATCTATATCGCCGAGTGGTTGCGCTCTTGGGCAAAGAGTGAGGGGCCGAGGCTATGAACCAGGCACGGCTCGATGAATTGCTGAACCGATTCCCCCACCTCCGCGTGCTGGTCGTGGGCGACTTTTTTCTGGACAAGCACTTGGTCATTGACCGGCGACTAAGGGAGGTCTCGCTGGAGACGGGCCTGGAGGCCTACCAGGTGGTTGACATCCGATGCAGCCCTGGCGCGGCCGGGACGGTCACCTCTAATCTCCGGGCATTAGGTGTAAAGGTCACGGCGTTGGGCGTCATCGGCGACGACGGCGAGGGTTACGAGCTCAGGCGGGGGTTGATCGAGAGAGGGGTGGACATCGAGCCGCTCATCCAGTGGTCTGATCTCTTCACGCCGACTTACACCAAGCCGAGAATGCGGGAAGCTGACGGCCGAGAGTATGAGATCCAGCGGCTGGACATCAAGAACCGTATACCGTTGCCGACGGAAGTGGAGGAGGAGGTCATCGCACGTCTGCGGACCCTGGTGCCGAAGGTGGACGCGGTGGTCGTCGCCGACCAGGTGCAGGAGCGCAACTGTGGCGTGATTACCGACCGGGTGCGAGAGGAGATAGGGCGATTGGCGCTTCGCTGTCCGGGCAAAATCTTCGCTGCCGACTCCCGCGAGCGGATCGGGCTCTTCCGGGACGTTATCATCAAGCCCAACCGGCGTGAGGCGATCTTGGCCATGCAGCCAGATTGGAAAGGCGAGTTCACTCTGGAGATGGCCAGGGAGTGCAGCGCGGAGCTCTTCCGCCGCAACCAGAAACCGGTCTTCCTCACCGCTGGACCTCATGGCATCTTCCTGTTCACCGAAAAGGGCTGCCAACACGTTCTGGCCGTGCCGGTAGAGGGCGAGATAGACATCGTCGGGGCGGGCGACAGCGTGATGGCCGGCGTCGTGTCAGCGCTGTGCAGCGGAGCCGAGCCTGAGGAAGCGGCCTTGCTGGGCAACATCGTCGCCTCCATCACCATCCAGCAGATAGGCACCACCGGCACGGCTTCTCCGACGCAAGTGAGGGAACGATTCGATTATTTGAAGAAAACCACCTCCTCCCGCAGCCTCCCGACCGGGGCCTTGAAGGGCTAAGCATCCGCTATACCAGGGTTGATATATAGTCGAGGACCCTTCCTCGGCATCGATCAGCCAACCATATGCTAAGGCTCCATCTCCAAGATACAGGAACAAGCCTGGTGGAATCATAAGATCGCTCATTCTATGGAGGGCTGCAATGCGGCGCTGTCACCTGCGCCCTAGCCGCCAATGTCTCTAGATCTGCAAGGCAAGCACTCAGAGGGCATCGGCCCCACAGGGTCGGGGTCGCGACCCAGTTGCGGCTTTCGCTTCGGGGTTCCGAGGGCCAAGTTAATTGGCGGCGCGTCGTGAAAGCCTTTGTGACCGTAGGTTATGATTACGTGCTCTCCTGCGAATGCGAAGACCCCGTGATGTCCCGAGAGGATGGCGTAGAGCAGTGCATCGAGTATGGTGATTAACAAACCGCTTCAGGCAGTATGGTGGTAAGAAAGGAGTGAACATGCGTAGGACAATCAACATCGGCCTGGTGGGCTATGGGTTCATGGGCCGTGCTCACTCTACTGCCTATCGGCAGGTCTGCCCCTTTTTCCGTCCCGGGCTGAAACCCGTAATGAAGGCTATCTGTGGCCGTAACGAGGCAGCGGTGCGTCAGGCAGCTGACAGCCTTGGTTGGCAAACCTATGAGACTTCCTGGGAGCAACTGGTTAACCGGGAGGACATAGACCTGATCGACATCTGTACCCCTGGTGGCAGTCACCGTGATATCGCGGTTGCGGCTGCCGAGGCGGGAAAACATGTCTTCTGCGAGAAGCCTCTGGCCAACAGCTTAGGGGAGGCCAAGGAGATGTTGGCCGCAGTGGAAGCAGCGGGGGTGAAGCACATGGTGAATTTCAACTACCGCCGAGTACCCGCGGTCCAGCTAGCCAAGCAACTGATCGACGAGGGGGCAATCGGCGAGATCCGCCATTGGCGAGCCGTCTATTTGCAAGATTGGATCGTCGATCCCCAGTTTCCTCTAGTCTGGCGCTTGCGAAGGGAAGAGGCAGGCTCTGGGGCCCTGGGTGACATTGGGGCTCACATAGTTGACCTCGCCCGGTTCCTGGTAGGGGAAATCACTGATGTGGTGGGGATGAGTGCCACCTTCATCAAAGAACGGCCCCTCCCTATCGACATGATGGGTCTGACAGCCGCGGCTGGCGCTCAACGGGGCAAGGTGACTGTAGACGATGGCGCGGCCTTTTTGGCGCATTTCGACAAGGGGGCTATTGGTACCTTTGAAGCAACTCGCTTCGCCACCGGTCGCAAGAACTACCAGCGCTTCGAAATAAATGGTAGCCGAGGTAGTCTGGTCTTCAACCTCGAGCGAATGAACGAGCTCCAGTTTTACTCCCTTGATGATGCACCCCATTTCCAGGGGTTTCGGACCGTTCTTGTCACAGAGAGCGTTCACCCCTACGTCAGCGCTTGGTGGCCCCCCGGTCACGGCCTTGGTTATGAGCACACGTTCACCCATGCAGTGGCTGATCTTCTGAACGCCCTTGCCAAAGATAGGATGCCCCAGCCAGACTTCGCAGAAGGTGTTAGGGTTCAGGCTGTATTGGAGGCAGTTGAGGAATCCTGGGCGCAGAAGAAGTGGGTCCAGGTGAAAGAATAGGTCCTCGCCTCGAAGATCTCCGATTGGCCGGTATTCTCCACGATATCGAGAGATCGGCGTTCTGGACGCAATGTTGAACAATCTTTTTAGACTCACTGCAGCGGAGATGGTGATGGTGGCGACTCATCCTGTCATCGCCTCGGATCTGGTGGCCAAGATCGACGCCCTGGCTCGTCTGGCCCCCATAATCAAGCACCATCACGAACGATATAACGGGACTGGTTATCCCGATGGGCTCAAGAGAGAGGAGATCCCCTTGGGGGCTCGCATTTTGGCTGTGCCCGACAGTTTCGAGGCATTGACCGCCGAGCGGCCTTGAACCGAAGGGACTGTGAGCCCCACTACCCTTCTCAGCCATCCAAGAGGCGCTTGGTCTCCCTCCAGAGTCGTTCGATCTCCTGGGAAGCCAAACCTTGGGAGTAAGTTATCACCGGTTGCCCCTGCACCATAGCCTTGGTCACCGCTACATCGAAAGGGATATGTCCCACCAGTGGGATGCCTCGTGCGGCGCAACCTTCGCCTATAATCCGGCTCATCTCGAGGTTGAGGTCGTACTTATTGATACAGACCAACGCTGGTACGCCGAAATGGGCTACTGTGGACAAGATGCGCTCCAAGTCGTGGACGCCGGCCACTGTGGGCTCAGTGACCAAGAGGGCCAAGTACGCCCCGGCGGTGGCCGCTATCACCGGGCAACCGATACCGGGAGGGCCATCAACGATCAGGTAGTCGAGTTCCTGCTCCCGAGCCAAGCGTCTAGCCTCCTCCTTGACCTGAGTGACCAATAGCCCCGAATTCCCCTCCGCCGGTCGGAGTTGGGCATGCACCAGGGGGCCGTAGGGGGTATCGGAGATGAACCAGTGGCCGGATACCGGTTCCTCCAAGCGTATGGCCTCGGAAGGGCACTCATAGTAGCAGACGGCGCACCCCTCGCAGGCCATAGGGTCTATGAGATATTCACCTTCCCTTTCCTGCACCGCTTGAAAACGACACACTTCAGCGCATCTCCCACAGGCGGTGCAGAGAGCGGGCTCGATGATGGCCAATTTTCCCCCTCTGAACTCACGCTCCTCCCTCACCTGGGGCGAAAGCACCAGTTCGAGATTGGCCGCGTCCACATCGGCATCGACCATCACCTTCCTCTCCGCCAGATGGGCGAAGGAGGCAGCAACGGTGGTCTTTCCAGTGCCGCCTTTCCCGCTCAAGATGACCAATTCCCTCATGGCCCCACCTGCTTTTCCATCTCCTTACACATCTCTCTGAATTGCAACTTGTAATCGGGGAAGGCTTCTACTAGTGGGGTTCCCTCCGAGTACGCCTCGGCGATCCGCCGGTCAAAGGGTATGCGCATCAGAATAGGAAGGCCTTCCTCCTGACAATACCTTTCCACCCCGGAATCGCCTATATCGGCCCGATTGATCACCACTCCCACAGGTAACTTGAGTTCCCGCGCCACTTCCACCGCTAACTTTAGATCGTGGAGGCCGAAGGGTGTTGGTTCAGTGACCAAAAGGCAATAGTCACTACCCCGCAACGACTCCACCACCGGGCAAGAGGTGCCAGGCGATACGTCGAGGATCACCGTCTTTTCACCTTGGGCCAGGGCTTTCAAGCGGTGGATGATGGGTGGTGGCATCGGCTCACCCGCGTTCAATAGACCATAGGCGAAGGCCATTTCCCCCACGCTGCCCCACTCCACGACTCCGATCACGTAAGGCACCTCTTCAATCGCTTGCCGGGGACAGGCCAAGGTGCAGCCTCCACATCCGGGACAAAGTTCGGGGAAGAAGAGCACCTTTTCCCCTACCACAGCG
>DMLA01000156.1:0-613 GCA_003453555.1 Chloroflexota bacterium
ATATTTAAGGAGGCAAAAGATGAACCTTTGGCGAGAACTTTCTCCCGGCCCCGATCCACCCCGGGTGATAAATGTCATCATCGAGGTGCCCAAGGGCTCCCGGAACAAATATGAGTATGACACAAAGATGGGCTGCATTCAACTCAACCGGGTTCTCTACTCCCCCTTCCATTACCCCGGCGACTATGGCCTTATACCCCAAACCCTCTCTGAAGATGGCGACCCCCTCGATGTCCTGGTTATGGTTGGAGAGCCCAGTTTTCCGGGCTGCATCGTCCAAGCCCGCCCCATCGGGATCTTCAAGATGTTGGATGGTGAGGAGCCGGACGACAAGGTTCTCGCTGTTCCTGCCTCCGACCCTCTCTACCAAGACTACAGAGAGATCGCCGATATCCCACAACACTTCTTGGCCGAAGTGGCCCACTTCTTCACCGTATATAAGGATCTGGAAGGGGTACGGGTTAACCCCTTGGGGTGGGAGGACAGCAAGTCGGCACGAGAGTGCATCAGCCAAGCGATGGCTTTGTACCAGCAACAAGGGAAGGGCACAAAAGGGCAAAGAACTTAACTCCCTCCAAAATTATGCCCTCGTTAGCGCGCTATTTACCTTGCT
>DMLA01000156.1:967-2208 GCA_003453555.1 Chloroflexota bacterium
CCCCCCTTGACGAACTAAGTACTTTAGTACTATACTAGTTACAGGCTTCTCTCAAAGGCGAGGTGATGATGGTTCAGGAGAAGGCCACAGAAAGGGAAGAGATCATCCCTCCTTTCCCCGAGATCGCTGCGGTCACCACCCTAGAGGAACTTTTGGGGTGCTTGCTAGAGACGATCACCCTAGCCACCGATGCCAGCGAGGGCTCGCTGATGCTCCTCCACGCTGGCAGGGAACTTCTCACCGTCAACTCGGCTCGTGGGCCCCGAGAGCAGGTGGTGCGTAGCGCGAAGCGGCATTTAGGGGAGGGGATCTCGGGCTGGGTGGCTAAGCATAAGGAACCCCTACTCCTCATCGGCTCCGTGGATGATCCCCGCTTCTCGGGGGTGGAGCCAGGGATTAAGGATGCTATGTGCATACCCCTGGTGGAAGATGGTCGAGTCATCGGGGTTCTATCGGTGAGCAACAAAAGGGGTGAGGAGACCTTTTCCGAGGCCGATCTTGAGCGGTTCCTGACCATGGCTCGGCCTAGCGCCAAGATGATAGCCCTCGCCCTCGCTCAGCGAGAACTGGACGCCGAGAGCAGCGCTTGGGCCAGGAGGAAACTGGCGCAGGAGATCCACGACGGGCTCCTCCAGAGTCTCAGCACCCTGATCCTCCATCTACAACTATATGAGGAACTGAAGGGTCAGGACCCTCGAAAGGCTGGGGTACAACTAGAAGAATCTAGGAAACAAGCCTTGGATTGCTTGCAGGAACTAAGACATCTGGTCTTCGATCTGAGGCTGGCTGATTTGGAGCGGCTGAGCCTAGCAGAAGAGTTGAGAAAATATGTGGCTGAGTTTGGAAGGAGAAGTAACATCGACGCCCATTTCAGTTTTTCGGGGAAGAGAAAAGAGCCACCCCTCAGCGTGAAGAAGAACCTCTACCGCATCGCCCAAGAGGCGCTCACCAATGTACGCCGCCACGCCCGGGCCAGCCGTGTCGATGTGCGTTTAAAATACGCTCCCCATGAGATGGAACTAACGATCATAGATGATGGACAAGGTTTTCGAAGAGAAGAGGTGCTGAGCCGAGCCCAGGAGGAGAAGAGGTTTGGCCTTCTAGGCATGCAGGAACGGACCTACCTTTTGGGAGGGAAACTGGAGATCAAGAGCACACCCGGCCAGGGGACGACGGTCCGCGTAGCCGTGCCCTTCTAAGAGTAAAAGGCCAACAGATGGTGACCATCTATGAAGGGCTCC
>DMLA01000156.1:2536-5635 GCA_003453555.1 Chloroflexota bacterium
CCTGAGCCGAGATATAGTCTAGCACAACTGGCGGGAATTGGTATCTTCGTTGAACCTCTCTTTGCTCATGGTTCATCACCATCGAAGGATGGCTCTCCCCCGCGGTAGGGTTGCTTAGCATCAGTCTGTCGCCCAAAGGATAGAAGGGCAAATTGGAAGGCTTTTTCACCAGTTTCTTCTCCGCCGTGTGTTTGACGGATTAGGATTAATGTGATATAATTATAATTTGTCACATTGATTTCGACGGGCCGTGAGGGCCCGTCTTCGGTGCTAAGAAATGAGAAAGGGGGAGTTGATGGCTAGGTCGGTGAAGGCTACGGCCATTGGGGCCAGGGCAGGGGAACGTCCGGCGTCCGATGTTCAGGCTACGCTCTTTGATCTCGACGCCCTGAAGATCTCTTCACTCCTCCGTCCCTCCGATAGACGGAAGTCCTATGCCCGTATAACCGACGTTCATCCCATCCCTTCTCTCATCGAGGTTCAACTTCGCTCCTTCAAATGGTTCCAGGAGGAGGGACTACGGGAGCTCTTTGACGAGATCTTCCCCATCGAGAGTTTCAATAGGAAGATGTGCCTCGAACTCATCGACTACTGGTTTGAGGAGCCGAAGTACAGCGAAGATACCTGTCGGTCTATGGATATGACCTACGCAGCGCCGCTTCATATCCGTGCCCGTCTGGATAACAAGGAGACAGGAGAGAAACTGGAACAGGATGTCTATTTAGGTGACTTTCCTCTCATGACCGACAATGGAACCTTCGTGGTCAATGGGGCAGAGCGGGTAGTGGTCAGCCAGTTGATCCGTTCTTCGGGTGTCTTCTTTGGTGTGGAGGAGGATCGGACCACCGGCCGACAACTCTGCGTAGCCAAGTTGATACCCAACCGGGGAGCCTGGCTGGAGTTTGAGACCAGCAAGAAGGATGTCATCTCCGTCAAGGTGGATCGTAAGCGCAAGATTCCGGTGACTGTGCTTTTGAGAGCTCTGGGGGCCGTGGAGATAGAGGAGGATCCCCATCCAGATCTGCTGGGTGAGGGCACCGATGAGCAACTCCTTCGTCTCTTTGAGCGGAGTGACAGCATGCCCGATCATCGCTACATCGAGGCTACCCTGGAGCGGGATCCGAGTCGAAATTCAGAGGAGGGTCTTCTAGAGTTCTTCCGCAAGATGCGCCCTGGCGACCCTGCCACTCTAGATAATGCTCAGGGCTATCTTACCTCCTTACTTTTTAACCCTCGCCGGTACGACTTAGCGAAGGTAGGGCGGTATAAACTCAACACTAGGCTGGGCCTTTCCCTTCCCCTCGACTACCGCATCCTCAGCAAGATGGATCTGGTGAGGGTGGTGGAGCACATGATTCTGGTGAACAACGGGGTGGAGGATCCCGATGACATAGATGATCTAGGCAACCGGCGGGTGAAGACGGTAGGGGAACTCATCCAAAACCAGTTGCGGATCGGGCTCCTACGGATGGAGCGGGTGGTGCGCGAGCGGATGAGCACCCGTGACCCCTCCCAGATCAACCCTCTTGGTCTCATCAACATCCGTCCTATAGTGGCGGCTACTAGGGAGTTCTTCGGAGGTAGCCAGCTCTCTCAGTTCATGGACCAGACCAACCCTTTGGCCGAGCTGACCCATAAGCGGAGGCTTTCGGCCCTTGGCCCTGGGGGACTGCGTCGTGAGCGAGCCGGCTTCGATGTGCGAGATGTGCACAATACTCACTATGGCCGCATCTGTCCCATCGAGACCCCGGAGGGACCCAATATCGGCCTCATAGGTTCTTTAGCCACCTATGCTCAGGTGAACGATTACGGTTTCCTTGAGACCCCTTACCGGCGGGTGATAAAGAGTCTGCCCAATGAGCCCTCTCTGCTCGTGGGGAAGCGCCTGCGATCCGATGTGGTTGACCCCTCGTCTGGTCAGGTAGTGGCCAAGGTGGACACCGTGATCTCTCCCGAGTTGGCCAAGAAGATAGCGGCTCTGCCATTAGAGGAGGTGGAGATCCGTCCGTTGGCCACGGAGGAGGTGGTCTACCTCTCCGCCTTTGAGGAGGAACAGTACACCATCGCCCAGGCCAACGCTCTCCTAGATGAGGAAGGGCAGTTCATCGAAGATCGGCTGTCGGTGCGGCGGGCACAGGAGTTCTTCCTGGCTCCCGTTGATGAAGTGGACCTCATGGATGTGTCGCCCAAGCAGATCGTCAGTGTCTCCGCGGCTCTCATCCCCTTCCTAGAGCATGACGATGCAAACCGAGCGTTGATGGGCTCCAATATGCAGCGCCAGGCGGTGCCCCTTCTGTGCCCTGAGGCTCCCCTGGTGGGCACAGGGATAGAGTACCAGGCGGCTCTCGATTCCGGCCAGGTGCTGGTGACCGAGGAGGATGGAGAGGTAATAAGCGTCACCTCAGAGCGAATCGTGGTGAGAGGGGCTGATGGGGAGAAGGCCTACCCCCTCAGGCGTTTCCGCCGTTCTAACCAGGGGACCTGCATCGACCAGCGTCCCATCGTGGAGAAGGGAGATCTAGTGCGAGCAGGGCAGGTGATCGCTGATTCCTCCTCCACCGATAGGGGAGAGTTGGCCCTGGGTCAGAATGTGATAGTGGCTTTCCTCTCTTGGGAGGGAGGCAACTACGAGGACGCCGTCCTCATCGGTGAGAGTCTGGTCCGGGAGGATAAATACTCCTCCATCCATATCGAGAAGCACGAGATAGAGGCCCGGGATACCAAACTGGGGCCGGAGGAGATCACTCGTGATATCCCTAACGTGGGCGAGGAGGCTTTGAAGGATCTAGACGAGAGAGGGATAATCCGTATCGGTGCCGAGGTGGCACCGGGAGATATCCTGGTAGGAAAGATCACGCCTAAGGGTGAGACAGAACTCACTCCGGAGGAGAAACTCCTCCGCGCCATCTTCGGGGAGAAGGCCCGAGAGGTGAAGGACTCATCCCTCCGATTGCCTCACGGCGAAAAAGGGAAGGTGGTGGAGGTAAGGGAGTCCACTAGGGAAGAGAACCACGATCTCCCGGCCGGGGTGGAGCGGATGGTGCGGGTTTCCATCGCTCAACGAAGGAAGATCACCCAGGGGGATAAGATGGCGGGCCG
>DMLA01000156.1:5813-10356 GCA_003453555.1 Chloroflexota bacterium
CTCACGGCGAAAAAGGGAAGGTAGTGGAGGTAAGGGAGTTCACTAGGGAAGAGAACCAGGATCTCCCGGCCGGGGTGGAGCGGATGGTGCGGGTTTCCATCGCTCAACGAAGGAAGATTACCGAGGGGGATAAGATGGCGGGCCGCCACGGTAATAAGGGTGTCATCTCTAAGGTGGTGCCCATAGAAGACATGCCGTTTTTGGCCGATGGCACCCCGGTGGAACTGATCCTAAACCCCCTTGGGATCCCGGGGCGAATGAATATAGGGCAGGTCTTCGAGACCCATCTAGGTTGGGCCGCGCACCACCTTGGCTTCAGGGTCATATCACCCGTCTTCGACGGGGCCGATGAGGGGGAGATAACCGCTGAGTTGGCGCGGGCTTGGCTGATGGAGCTAGCCTGGAAGGAGATAACCGAGAGGGCTTGGGCATGGCTGCGAGAGCAGGAGTATGACCTAGAGGAACTGGAGGACGACGAGGAGGCGCGCCGGTTATATATCGCCCATTGGCTAGAGAGGGGAGAGTACGACCAGGAAGCGCTGGCGACCGACCATATCTACGCCCGACGTAGCGTGCTCCGCCAGTGGTTGAAGGAACATGACTATAACCCCGAGGAGATCTTGGTCTTTGAGAACGATCCCCGTCCCTTGAAGGCCCGGCAGACAGCCGATAGGCTCGCTCGTGAGGTTTGCCTCCGTTTCTGGTTGAGGCATCATGGCTACCCCGCCGATGAGTTGGAGGGCCAGGAACTGGAGAGGCGAGCAGAGGAGGTGAGCGAAGAGACCGGTTGGCCGTTGCCCACCTCGGGCAAGATGATCCTGTACGATGGTCGCACCGGTGAGCCCTTCGATCATCCGGTGACGGTAGGGGTAATCAACATGATGAAACTGGCCCATCTGGTGGAGGACAAGGTCCATGCCCGCTCCACAGGCCCCTATTCCCTGGTAACTCAGCAGCCCCTGGGTGGCAAGGCTCAATTCGGAGGACAGCGGTTCGGTGAGATGGAGGTCTGGGCCTTGGAGGCTTACGGCGCGGCTCATACCTTGCAAGAGATGCTTACCATCAAGTCCGATGATGTGATCGGTCGGGTAAAGACCTACGAATCGATTGTCAAGGGGGAGACGATTGACAAGCCAGGGGTTCCAGAATCGTTTCACGTTCTGGTGAAAGAGCTGCAAAGTTTGGGACTCGCTATAGAGGTAATCGATGAGGAAGGGAATCGGATGCAATTCGGGAAGGAGGAGAGGCTGGAGAGGTACCCTCGTTTGGGGCTGGGTTTCTTGGGCCTAGAGAGATAGTTTGACTTTTTGGGATGAATTGGGTTAAATTAATTGTTTGTAAATCTATAAGAAGGGAGCGGTTATTTGCCCACCATTAATCAGTTGGTGAAAAAGGGGCGCAAGAAGCCAGCCAAGAGGAGTAAAGCCCCGGCTTTAGGCTTCAGGTATAACGCCCTGAAACAGAAGACGGTCAAGGGGAGAGGTGCTCCTCAGAAGAGGGGGGTTTGCACTCTGGTGCGGACCGTCACCCCCAAGAAGCCCAATTCAGCCCTGAGAAAAGTGGCCCGGGTGCGACTCACCAACGGGATCGAAGTGACGGCTTATATCCCTGGTGAAGGCCATGGGCTCCAGGAACACTCGGTGGTTTTGGTGCGTGGGGGTCGAGTGAAGGACTTGCCTGGCGTCCGTTATCATATCATCCGTGGGGCCCTCGATTCTGGAGGCGTAGAGGGACGTAAGAAGGGCCGCTCTAAGTATGGCACGAAGCGGCCCAAGAAGACCGCTCTTTAGTGGGTGGTTCAAACATCTTCGTCAAGTTTGCTTAGTTGAGGAGACTGGGATGGCTGGTCTTCTTAAGTGCTGGGAGAGTTAAGATGCCAAGGCGCTATCGGCCGCCTCGAAGGGAGGTGGAACCGGATCCGAAGTACAATAGCGAACTGCTGGCTCGTTTCATCAATCGAGTTATGCAGCGGGGGAAAAAGAGCCTGGCCAGGCGGGTCGTCTACGAAGCGTTCGATATCATTGAGGATAGGTTCCACCGTAACCCCTTGGAGGTCTTCAACCAGGCTATAAAAAATGTTACACCGGTCTTGGAGGTCCGGCCCCGGCGGGTTGGGGGGGCCACCTACCAGATACCTATAGAGATCCGGGGAGACCGACGTCAGTCTCTGGCCATTAGGTGGTTAGTAAGGGCCGCTCAGGCTCGTCCTGGCAAGACCATGGCCGAAAAACTGGCTCATGAGCTGTGGGAGGCCTCTCAGAATACAGGGGCCGCAGTCAAGAAGAAAGAGGACACCCACCGCATGGCCGAGGCCAATAAGGCGTTCGCCCATTATCGTTGGTAGTTGTAGGAGTGAGCAGCATATCGCCTATCCTACAGGTTAGAGGGATAGGCGATATGCTGAAGAGAAGAGATGTCTGAGCCTTTTGCTTTGGAGAGAACCCGAAATATCGGGATAATAGCCCATATAGACGCCGGGAAGACCACCATCACGGAGCGGATCCTCTTCTATACCCGGAAGATCCATCGCATGGGGGAGGTCCATGAGGGTGCGGCTACCATGGATTGGATGGAACAGGAGAGGGAGAGGGGGATCACCATCACCGCTGCGGCTACGACCTGCTATTGGCAGGATCACCGCATCAATATCATCGACACGCCAGGCCATATCGACTTCACTGTAGAGGTCCAGCGGTCTCTCCGGGTCTTGGATGGGGGGATTGTGGTCTTCGATGGGGTGGCCGGCGTGGAGCCTCAGTCGGAGACGGTATGGCGTCAAGCCGACCGGTACCACGTGCCTCGCATCTGTTTTGTCAACAAGATGGACCGGCCGGGGGCCGATCTTTGGCACACTATCGACATGATCGCCGACCGCTTAGGAGCCAACCCCGTGGCCCTGCAGGTGCCCATCGGGGTGGAGAGTGAGTTTGTAGGGGTGGTGGATCTCATCTCCCAGGAGGCGCTCCTCTATGCCGATGAATTGGGCCTGCAGCAGGAAGTGAGAGAGGTTCCACCCCATCTGCGTGAGGAGGTAGCCAGACATCGAGAGATCCTGGTGGAGAGGGTGGCGGAGACCGATGAAGGGCTGACCCTTAAGTTTCTAGAGGGGGAGCCGATAGAGCCCCCTGAACTGAGGGCCGCTTTGCGGCGGGCGACGTTGGAAGGGAGGTTGGTTCCTGTCCTTTGTGGCGCGGCTTTGCGAAATAAGGGGGTTCAACCTCTCTTGGACGCGGTGATCTATTACCTCCCTTCTCCTTTGGATATCCCCCCTATCACGGGGATCAACCCTAAAACGGAAAAGGAGGAAGTCCGTTCTGCCGAGGGGAAAGAACCCTTCGCCGCTCTGGCCTTCAAGATAGTCTCTGACCCTTATGTGGGGCGGTTGGCCTATCTCAGGGTCTATTCTGGATCTCTGAAAGTAGGTTCCTCCGTCCTCAACTCTAGCAAGGGGACCAGAGAGCGGGCGGGGCGGCTTTTGCGTATGCACGCCAACCGTAGGGAAGAGATCGATATGGCCTATGCAGGCGATATAGCCGCTGTGGCAGGCTTGAAGAGAACTTTCACCGGGGACACCCTCTGTGACCCCAAGCACCCCATCGTGCTGGAGTCGATCGGATTCCCAGAGCCGGTCATCTCGGTGGCCATCGAGCCTCGCACTCAGGCCGACCAGGAGAAGATGAGCGTGGCTTTGGCACGGCTGGAGGAGGAGGACCCCACTTTCGACGTGCGTATCGATGAGGACACGGGCCAAACCATCATCTCCGGCATGGGGGAGTTGCACTTGGAAGTCTTGGTGGATCGGATGCTCAGAGAGTTCAGGGTCTCGGCCAAGGTGGGGAAGCCCCAAGTCTCCTACCGGGAGACGATCACCCGTCCCGCGCGGGTCGAAGGGCGGTTTATCCGTCAAACCGGTGGGCGAGGCCAGTATGGTCACGTCTGGCTTGAAATCGAGCCCTTGAGTCGTGGTAAAGGTTTCGAGTTCGAGGATCGGACGAAGGGAGGCGTCATCCCCAGGGAGTTCATTCCGGCCGTAGAGAAGGGTGTCCGGGAGGCGATGGAGAGCGGGGTCTTGGCTGGATATCCGATAGTGGATTTGAGGGTGGCCTTGGTGGATGGTTCCTTCCACGAGGTAGACTCCAGCGAGTTGGCTTTCAAGATAGCCGCTTCTATGGCTTTGAAGAACGGCTTACAAGAGGCCGCCCCCGTGCTTTTGGAGCCGATCATGAAACTAGAGGTGATCGTGCCGGAGGAGTTCACCGGCGAGGTGGTGGGGGATTTAAGTGCCCGTCGTGCCCGGATAGAAGGGATGACTCCCCGGGGGAATCTCCAGGTGATACGGGCCCAGGCCCCTTTGGCCCAGATGTTCGGCTACGCCACGGCACTGCGCTCCATGACCCAAGGCCGAGGCACCTTCACCATGGAGTTCGATCACTATGATAGGTTGCCCCCTGAACTAGCCGAGGAGATAACCGGCGGTATCAGGCAGCGGGTGATGGCATAAAAGATTTTGAGGAGGTCTTATAGATGGCTAAGGAGAAATTCG
>DMLA01000016.1 GCA_003453555.1 Chloroflexota bacterium
TTTTCTGCCCATAGATGTTAAGATAAACAAAATTGAATCCCAGAGGGGTTATGACTCGCCCGAGTGGACTTAGGCGGTTGCTGCAAAATCTGCTTCTAGAATCTGAGAAAGAGCCCGCGCCGGTATCCCCACCACCCCCTAAGGTAGCGGCTCCAGAAATGGTGACCGAACCCCCGGAAGAAGCCCCTGGCGAGGCCGAAGTAGGGGTTCCTGACGAGGTTGGAGAAGCCTATCTGGAAAGGTTGCGGGCCAAGATGGAGCGTACGGCCAGGGATTTCGCCGCCGGGCTCCTCAACCGGGCCCAGTTCGAGGAACTCTACGCCCACTACCAGGCGGAGAGAGCGAATGTAGAATTTCTCCTACAATTCTACCCTGAGACCGATGAGTGGAAATCGGCGGTCACCGAGGGGCATAGCGTGGCTATAAGGCGACGCCACCAAGCCCGAGTGGTCGCCTATTCCATCTACGACCACGACACCAGCCTCCCCCTCTATACCTTCGGCGACTTCAAGATGGAGAGCGAGCTGGTGGTAGGGATGCTGAGCGGCTTCCGTTCCGCCTCCATCGAGATCCTGGGCTCCGGCCTTCGCAAGACGGAGGTAGAGGATGGGAAAGCCCTCTATTTCGTGCCCGGCAGGTACACAACCCTAGTGGCCCTCTACTCCCGCGACCCCTCCCCGATTGAGTTAAGAGCCCTGGAGGATGTACATCGCGACTTCGAGACGGCCAATGAAGAGATCTTAGAGCGGGGAGGGGCCGAGGCCCGGCAACTGGTCTTCCCCCACCGCCCCGTCCTCGAGTGATCCCCCATGCTTTCTTAAGACAGAAATGTTTCTTGGAGCACCTTGGTTAAACGATGGAAACGAGACAGGAGGAAGAGAAAAAGTTGCGCGTCTTGAAAGTGGCCATCGTGGGAGACGGCTTTGTGGGGAAGACAACTCTCCTCCGCCGCTACTGCACTGGCCTCTTCCAGGAATCGAGAGTGATGACCATCGGCGTAGACTTCCAAACGGTGGTTATCAATCTGGGTGGCGAGCGGGTGAAACTCACGGTTTGGGATATCGCCGGTCAGGAGCGGTTCGCCTTCGTCAGGGATTCCTTCTACCGAGGCAGTCGGGCGGTGGCCCTGGCTTACGACGCAAGCGACCCTAAATCCTTCTACGATCTCCCTCGTTGGCGGGATGAGGTGTGGCGGGTCGTCCCCACCGCCTTGCTATTGGTGGTGGCTACCAAGATCGATCTCCCCCGGGCCGTCCCCCGCGAGGAGGCTATCGCTTTCGCCCGTTCTCTACCCGGGCCTTACTACGAAACCAGTTCCCTAGCCGGCATAGGGGTAGAGCGGTTCTTCTTCGGCTTTGCCCGCCGGGCCTTAGAAGGAGCCAGGCTGGCCGAAAGACGGGAGCCCAAGGCCGACCGCTGGCCTTAACCCCCGCTAAAGCGAGAGTATAAAAGAGCCCTTTCCTTAGAATCAGAAAGGGCCAAACTTTTTTGGCAAAGCAAAACTCATCTTCCTCGCAACCACTTCCACATTTGCCCAGCGCCCCGAAAAAGCAGCACCAACCAGGTGCCAACCCCTACAAAAAGCCCCACTTTCCACGAGGTAGGCGCGAAAACCAGGCGAACCTCGTGGAAGCCGGGCTCAAGGTTGGGCATAGAGTCGCCAAGCCCCCAGGAAAACAAAGAGCCATATAGCAAATAGAGAGAAGAAAACCACCCTCATCCCCCCTTTTGACAAGGGCGACTATATCACTCCCCCTTCCCCATGGCAACCCCTTGACAAATCTCCGTCTCGTGATATAATATTAGTAACGATTATCATTATGGTTATATGCCAATGATCACAGACCAGGAAGAGATAAGCCGGCGGTTAAATATCAAAGGGTACCGCCTTACCAAGCAGAGGCTGGCGGTGCTCAAGGTCCTCCAAAGCACCAAAAGCCACCCCGATGCTAACTGGATCTATGAGAAGGTGCGCAAGGAGATCCCCCAGGTCAGCCTGGGGACCATCTACCGGACCCTGGGGATATTGAAAGAAGCAGGGCTCCTCCGCGAACTCAACTACGCCAGTTCCCTCAGCCATTACGACGCCAACACGGAAAACCATGCCCACGTCGTCTGCACCAACTGTGGCCGCATCGACGACCTCCCTCTGTCCCTACCCCACAAGTTAGAGGTGCAAGCCTCAAAAGCCACCGATTTCCTCATCGCCGATCACCGTCTGGAGTTCTATGGTCTTTGTCCCCACTGCTGTCCCTCAAGCGCTGATTGACCAAAAAGGGA
This sequence comes from Chloroflexota bacterium, assembly GCA_003453555.1. Classification (GTDB taxonomy): domain Bacteria; phylum Chloroflexota; class Anaerolineae; order UBA7937; family UBA7937; genus UBA7937. The sequence continues at coordinate 2,281 of DMLA01000016.1, forward strand.
AAGGAGAGTCAAAATGAGCATGACCGAGAGTAACTTGAAGAGCGCCTTCGCTGGTGAAAGCCAAGCCCATATGAGATACCTCATCTTCGCCGATAGGGCGGAGAAGGAAGGGTATGCCAACTTGGCTCGCCTTTTTAGGGCCATCGCCTACGCGGAGCAGGTGCACGCCACCAACCACTATAAAGAATTAGGAGGCATTAACACCTCGGTGGAGAACTTACAAGCAGCCATCGACGGAGAGACCCATGAGGTTAACGAGATGTACCCTGCCTATAGAGCGGTGGCTGAACTAGAGGAGGAAAAAGGCGCTATCCGTTCCACCAGTTGGGCGTTGGAGGCGGAGAAGATCCACGCCCAGATGTACAAAGAGGCCGAGGGGGCGGTAGAGAAAGGGGTAGATCCAGAGTTGGGGGCTATCTATATCTGCCAGGTGTGCGGCCATACGGCAGAGGGCGAACCCCCAGAGAAGTGCCCTGTCTGTGGCGCTAAGCGCCAAAAGTATGTGAAGTTCTAGGCCGGGAGGAGACACCCCGAAACCACCACACCAATCACAGGGAGAGCGCAAAGATGGAAAAGTGGGAATGTCTCGTCTGTGGCTATATCTACGACCCAGCGGAGGGCGACCTCGAGGGAGGGATACCGCCAGGCACGCCTTTT
>DMLA01000191.1 GCA_003453555.1 Chloroflexota bacterium
ACTGAAAAGACAAAGCCACCCCCTCTCTTGACGGGGTGGCTTGTAGTTTGGGCTAGTTGCTCAGTTCTTGGCTACTCCTCCTCCAAGTTGAAGGTCAGACTGGTGATATACCAGCGCCCCTCGATCTTGGCGAAGGTCCAATGGTCGCCCTTAGGAGCCATGTCCACGCCGATGGTGGTGGTGCTAGTGGCCTCGGCGGTGTCTTCAGTGATGGTCAGTTCCACGTCCGGGTGGGCCGACTGGGTGGGGAAAGCTTGGAAGATGACCAGATACCTCTCCTTGATAGCCTCAGAGCCCTCCCAGACCAGATCATCGCTGGGGTCATCGGGGGTATGGTTGGCGTCGGTCACCACCCCGTCGGGGGCCCAGAGGTCCATCAGTCGGTCGATATCCTGCTGTACTACCCCCTCCGCCTCGGCGTTCAGGAGTTGCAGGATCGCCTCCTCGTCGGTGGCCGGGGTAGGAGTAGGAGTCCCACGAGGCTTGGGGGTGGGAGGGAGTGGCACCAAAGGCCCACAACTAGCCAAAAAGAGTAGGATCAGAGATAAGAGAACTGCGCGCTTCATTTCTACCTCCTTCGACGTCAAATCATAGCACAGTTGGCGCACTTGTCAAGGCTTGACCCTGACAAGGAGAGATGATAGTCTGGTTGACGGTGCTGGATTTCTAGTTCGGCGAGCAAGAAAGGTCGCAACCCATCGTGTCGAAAGCGGAGTATGACCATCTTTACCTCTCTCCTCACTTGGACGATGTCGTCCTCTCCTGCGGCGGCCTGATAAGGAAACAGACCCTGGCTGGTGAGAGGGTGCTGGTGGTCACCCTCTTCGCCGGCATCCCCTCTTATGAGCGCCTTTCTCTCTTCGCCCGTTTCCTCCACTTCTTGTGGGGCCGCCACTCTGACCCCGTGGGCCACCGTCGCCAAGAAGATCGAGCAGCCCTTAGCCGCCTAGGCGCAGATCCCCTCCACCTGGATTTCCTAGAGGCGATCTATCGAGGAGCCCTTCGGCAGAAACCATCAGGACAGGCCCTCGATTTTCTTTATCGGAGCAACAGGGCTTTATTCGGAGCGATAGATCCCCAGGACGAGAAATTGCATATTGAACTCGCCTCCGCCATCGAAGAGGTAGTCAAGCGGCAGGGGAAACCTCTCCTTTACGCTCCCTTGGCTGTGGGCCATCATGTGGACCATCGGATAGCCAGGAGGGCGGCGGATTCCTTGAGGCGGCGAGGGTACCCCGTGACTTACTATGAGGATTTCCCCTACGCTAAGGAAGAAGAAGCCTTGCTTCTGGCTTTAGGTGCTAGAGAAGAGTGGTCGCCCACGCTGGAGGGGATAGCCGAAACTATCGAAGAGAAGATAGAGGCCATAGCCCTCTATGCCTCGCAGATATTCGTGCTCTTCAGGAGGAAGAAGACGATGGAGCGGCGGATGCGAGCCTACGCCTCCAGCCTGGCCCCGGAAAGAGGGCCCTGCGAGAGGTACTGGAAGCCAGCCTAAGGCTATGATATAATGGGCCAGGGAGATGGAAGAGATACGCGCCTTCGTAGCCATCGAGTTAAGCGCAGGCATCAAAAGCGAACTGACACAAGTGCAGGAGATGCTCAAGGAGAAGATCGCCACCCCCCATCTCCGGTGGGTGGACCCGGCGAATGTTCACCTCACCCTCAAGTTTCTAGGCAACGTTCCCCTCGATAGAATCCAAGAGATCACCGCCGCGCTGAGAGAGGCTTGTGCGGGGCTTAGCCCCTTCGTCATGGAGGTCTCCGGCCTTGGTTGCTTTCCCACTACGAATAACCCCCGAGTCATCTGGGTGGGGGTGCAGGAGGAGACGGGCAGGCTAAAACGGCTGCAGGAGCGGGTAGAGGGAAGCCTAGCGGCCTTGGGTTTCAAGCCCGAAGGGCGAGCTTTTCACCCCCATCTCACCTTGGGTCGAGTCAGGAAAGGGGCTCATGCAGGGGCGCGTCGCATCATAGGAGGCATCGTCTCCGCCACCTCTGTGGGTGACCTAGGCCAGATGGAGGTAGGGGAGATAAGCCTCATGAAAAGCAAACTCCTTCCCTCCGGTGCCCAGCATAGCCGCCTGGAAACGATAGCCTTGGAGAGAGGATGATCGTCGCCGTCATCGGAGCCGGGGAGTGCACGCTGGAGGTCGCCGGGTTAGCCGAGGAAGTGGGGCGCGGGCTGGCGGAGAAGGGCGCTATCCTCATCTGTGGAGGGTTGGGGGGAGTGATGGAAGCCGCCTGCCGGGGGGCCAAGAGCGCCGGGGGGACGACGGTGGGCATACTGCCAGGCACGAACCCCGGCGATGCCAACCCCTACGTCGATATCCCTATCGCCACGGGGATGGGCCAGGCTAGAAACGTCATTGTGGTTGCTTCGGCTCAGGCAGGCATCGCCGTGGGCGGGGGGTATGGTACGCTGTCGGAGATCGGCCACGCCTGTAAACTGGGCATCCCTGTAGTGGGGCTGGACACCTGGAGCCTGAAGAAAGAGGGCTACACCGGGATCACGGAGGCCAAAAGCCCCGCAGAGGCGGTGGAGAGGGCCATCGCCTGGGCCAAAAAGAGGTAGCCCAATGATATTCCGAGATCGCCGAGAGGCCGGTAGGCTCCTAGCGGAGAAATTATCCTTCCTGAAAGGCAAGGAGAACCTCCTCGTTCTCGCCATCCCTAGGGGCGGGGTGGTGGTAGGGTCAGAGGTGGCTAAGGCCTTGGACGCTCCCTTGGATGTTTACATCACCCGCAAGATCGGCGCGCCTTACAACCCCGAGTTAGCCATCGGCGCCATCGCCAGCGATGGCACTCTCATTCTCGACCGCTCTTTGGCTTCTCGGCTGGGGGTCTCCGAAGAATATATCGAGGCTCAATCAGCCAGGGAGCGGGAGGAGATAGAAAGGCGGATGAGGAGATACCGGGGTGATCAGCCTTCACCGGACTTGGAGGGGAAAAGGGTGATCCTGGTGGATGACGGGATAGCCACCGGAGCCACCATCGAGGCCACCATCGACGCTCTGCAGAAGACCGGCTTGGAAGAGTTGATCTTGGCCGTTCCCGTGGGGCCCAGGGATACCATTGAGCGGCTGGAAAGGAAGGTAGATCGGTTGATCTATCTCCACGCTCCGGAGATCTTCTGGGCGGTGGGGAGTTTCTATCTTACCTTCGACCAGACGACCGATGAGGAGGTGGTAGCCCTCTTAGAGGGTTCTTGATTTGTGACGGCGGGAGGAAGCCGCTCCTTTAACTCTCTCCATTTCGGCGCCAGGCCAGAGGGCAAGCAGGCGACCCAGTCCTCGGAAAGCCAGCCAAACCGCCCCGAAAAGGAGAATGAGAGCCCCTAGCCCCACTAATTGAGCGTAGAGTTGCGTAGCATCGGGTTGGAAACCGGAGACCACGAGGTAGCCGGACACCCCTTGCCCAGAGACCCCCAAGTAGTCGCCAATGCCTACCCCGTTCCACCCCAGGCCGCTCCGCCCATCAGCGAAAAGCCCCAGGGCTAAAAGCCCCCAAACTCCGGGGACGGCGTGCATCCCCACCACCGCTGTGGGGTCGTCCAGCCTCAGTCGCACCTCCACGAGATAGACGGTCAGGGGAAGGAGAAGGCCGGCTACAGCCCCGATAAGCAGCGAGGCCCAGGGGGGAACGAAGGGGAAGGAGGCGCTGGCGGCCACCAGCCCAGCCACTCCGCCGCGGAGGGAGATAAGAGTCTCTGGAGCCCCGGTGGTGAACCAACTGTAGATGGCGGCTACCAACAGCCCCCCCGAAACCGAGAGCATCAGGTTGAGCGCAACCTGAGCCAAAGGCAAAGTTTCGTCGAGGAGGGGGTTCCCCAAGGCCACCCCTAGCCAGCCTATCAGGAGGAGGAAAGCACCCAGGAGGGCTAACAAGGGGAGATGAACCGAGGGAGGAGCCACGGGCCCTCGGCGTCTCTTGAGTCGGGTGCCGAAGACCACTATCCCCGCCAGGGCTACCCCGCCCCCTAATAGATGTACCGTACCCGAGCCGGCGAAGTCGATGAACCCATGGCCCAAGCCGGTGTTTTTCCCCAGTTGTGAGAGCCAGCCTCCACCCCAAACCCAGTTGCCGAAGAGGGGGTAGAGGATACCACCGGTGAGGAAAGAGATGAGCAAGAGGAGGGGGAATTTCAATCTCTTAGCCAGGGAGAG
>DMLA01000111.1:0-1194 GCA_003453555.1 Chloroflexota bacterium
CCCTGCGCACGGAGTTCACCGCCCTCTCCGTGGGGAGTGTGGAGGGAGAAGAGACAAGGCAGGGGTTACCCTCCGAGCCTCCACCTATGCATTACTCGGTCTACCTGTGCCAGTCGGAGGAGGTGGTTCGCTTCACCGAGGAACTCTACTATCTCCGTCTCCTTCTGGCTGGAGAGGGGCCGGTCCCCAAGGAGCAACTCTTGGTAACCCATCTGCGGGAGGTCTATCGGGCTCGGGGCGATGATGAGGAGTGGCTTTCGAGGGCAGCGCGGGAGATAGCCAGATTGTTGAAGCGGGACTATGACCGCTTGATGACCATACTTCTGGGGATAGAGCCGTCAATGGAGGGAGGTGAAAGATGAGCCCATATTTCTGGGACAAATTTTGGGACCTTGTCGTCAATCTTCTTAGCGTAATTTTGGGAGGTGGGGCAATTGTAGCCTACATTGAATGGAGGAGGTATCAGAGAGAGCAACGCGTTATCGAGAGGGAGGAGGAAAAAGTCGCGATAGACGTTGTCAACGCTGAGATTTCAGACATCCGTTGGGAAGTGCATGAGAGAATGAAGCCCGAAACAAAAGTCCGCATCTATGAGAACAAGCTGGAAGGAACGGTCCGAGAATATACGATTCTTGTCGAATTTGTGCTACGAAACACGACCAATACGGAGCTTGTGATTACTGAACTTCAATGTAGCGAAGCCGGGCTTCCCAAGAGACCGTATGAATTGCGCAAATCTGACGTCTATGAGATCTTCGATCTGCCCACAGGAGAGTATAAGGGCGTAAAGTTAGACGACTTGGTCAAACTGGAGCCACGTGGCTCCCTTGGACGAGCGATATGGATAGAGCGGTCGTTTGATGAGAGACAGAAATTGGAGACACCGCCATCTACTGTGACGGTTCAGGTTAAGACAAGCGAGGGTAGAGTGGTGGATCACAACATACCTCTTCGACCCGTGGAGTGGATCAGTCAGGCGAACGTTTCGCCGGGCGGTTATCCCTATTATGGTAGGGCAAAGAAACTTCCACCGCGAGTGCAGCGACTTGAACGGGGGGAACGTGGGGACGTTTCACCTGACCTACCTATAGAAGAAATTCCTTTTTAGTCGGAGCGACTAATGAAGCGTAAGCGCTTAGGGGTAGTAACCGATGGGACGTTTGAGGCGGGGCTCACTGTGCGGCTGGAGCCCGG
>DMLA01000111.1:1543-4419 GCA_003453555.1 Chloroflexota bacterium
ATCGGCAGTTTCGTGGTCGTGGAGGGACACAAGCATAGGTTCTTCTGCACCATCGCCGATATGCGACTCCAGGCCACAGATGCGGGGCTTCTGGCCGACCCACCCCGCGACGCCTCGCCATTCGTCATCAGGGCCTTGGCGGGGATAAGTAGTTACGCCACGGTGCAGGTGAAGCCTCATCTTATGCTGGATATATCGAGAGGAGTGGGGGAGGAGACCCCGCCGGAACCGGTGCGCACCATCCCCATGCATTTCGCCCAACTCTACGAGGCCTCGGGACTCGATTTCGCTACCGTCTTCGGCCAGGAGGGAGGGATGAATTTCGCTATGGGGGCACCCCTCACCATGGAACTCCCCATCTGCCTCCGGCTGGACCGGTTCGTGGAGCGTTCCAACGGCGTCTTCGGCCAGACAGGGACGGGGAAGAGTTTCTTGGCTCGGCTTCTCCTGGCGGGGATCATCAAATCTAGGGCGGCGGTGAACCTGGTCTTTGACATGCATAACGAGTACGCTTTCGGAGCCCAAACGGAAGATGGGGGGTGGGTCAAGGGGTTGCGCGACCTCTTCGGCCCCCAAGTGCTCGTCTACTCCCTAGATGAGAAGTGGGGAGCCCGGCGGAATGTGGATGTGACCTTGAAGGTGGGGCTCAATCAGATAGAGTTGGGGGATGTCTTGCTCCTGGCTGAGGAGTTAGAGTTGAGCCCTACGGCGGTCACCACCGCTGAGTTGGTCTATGCCCGTTTCGGGAGAGATTGGATGAGGAGGCTGGTGGCCCTCGACAGCGGCGATAGCGAAGCGTTGAAGGAGTTTTGCGACCTCACGGGCGCCCAATCGGAGTCCCTGAAAGCCCTTCAGCGCAGGGTGAAACGGGTCGCCGGTCGGGAGTATGTGCGAGACGAGGTGGCCTTTTCCGCCATCGATGAGATGGTGGCCGCTTTGGATAGGGGGCAACATGTGGTCTTAGTTTTCGGCCGCCATGACAGGCCTCTTGACTATATGTTGGTAGCCAATATCGTGGCTCGAAGGGTGCGCCGGCTATACCAAGAGAAGGTAAACAGGTACGAGAGGACAAGAGACGAGGCGGACAAGCCACAACCTCTCCTGATAACATTAGAGGAGGCCCATAAGTTCTTGAGCCCCCAGGTCTCCAGACAGACCATTTTCGGCACCATCGCCCGGGAGTTGCGGAAGTTCTACGTGACCCTCATGGTGATCGACCAGAGGCCCAGCGGGATAGACCCGGAGGTGATGAGCCAGTTGGGGACCCGGGTGACGGGCAAACTCACCGACCAGCGGGATATCGATAGTGTCTTCACCGGGGTAGGAGGGCGGAGTTTCTTGCGTGGGGCCCTAGAGAGTCTAAATACCCGTCAGGAGATCCTCATTTTGGGCCACGCCGTCCCTATGCCCATCGTGCTCAGGACCCGTCAGTACGACAAGGGGTTCTATAGGGCTATTGGGGCAAAGGGTGAGGAGGGGAGAGAGAAGCAGGCTCGGAAAGATATCGCCGACCTGTTCGGGGATCAGTGAAGGTGTTGTCTGGCTTGACCGCTTTCGCTCCGCGGGTGAACGGTAACCAGAGAATCGCTAGGATAGGTATGGAAACCTGCCCTACTCGCCAGAGGGTAGCATGAGGGGCTTGTGTAGTCAAGGTGAAAAGGTGAGTGGCGTTTTTTTGGAGATACCCCCCTAGTGAGAGCGAGCTCCCTACCGTCATCGGGTAGGGGGTTCTTTGGTGGAAAATTATAGCACAGGTGTTCTAGAATGTCAAGGGAGAGCACGAATGACGCGAAGGCAAGCGAAGGGCGGGAAAGGGGGAAGGGGGAGGTAGGGGATAGAGGCTTCAGACGGGCCGCCAAGGGCGAATCTTTTCCCTAGTGGGAGTTATCTACTTGATAACAAGCGCCAGATGGAAACATCTGGCGCCTTGAGGGGAATAATGTCCCATGACTTGCCTTTCTCTGGCCTCTAGAAAGGCTCTGTTATTTCTAGAGGTACCTCGGTGAAGACATACCCCCAGGACTCATCGCCTGCCAGGTCAGAGAACCCATACAGTTCCAGGTGGAAGAGCGGCTGGGCCGCGTCAAGACCCAAGGCCGGACCAGCTAGGTCTATATTGCCCCAATTAAGCATGTATTCTATATCCTGGCCTGGCTTTACAACTATGAAATATCGGCCTTTCGCATCCGTCTGTGGACCGAGATCCGTTGATTTCAACCCCACACTGTAAACTAGGGTGGAATCGACAACTGTTCCGCTAGGGAAACGGATCTTTCCCGCGGTGAATAGCCCCTCGCTAGGGAGTGCTAATTTGATCGGCACAGAGGATTGGTTCTCGATCTTGAAGTTGACGTCGAAACCATCGGCAATGTATATCCTATCAACGGTGACCCTCACCTCATGGGAGGTCAGCGTAGCCAACGGAACAGGGGTAGGCTGGAGTTCCAGAGGCGTTGGCGGCCTGACCTTCCACTCGTTGCCCACTTGAACCAGCGCTACTTGCATCTGTACCCTGTCCACGTTCTCGTGCAGACTCAAGTCTACAACCTGATACCCCCTCAGTGCATGGCTGCGAATGACTCTCGGGCTTATAGTGACCCCGGGAACGAGAAATGTGGCCCGTAGAGAGATGGCGTCGTCTCGCAGATAGGAGGAGGGCACCGCCTCTTGGTAGTCGGGGGCGGTCATCTCGTACGCTTCCTGCCAACGGTTCTCTAGAAGTAACATCACAAACCGAATTGCCTCTTCCTCCCAAGGGGCTCGTCGGGCTTCGAGGCGCATGAGCCCGCTATCTGCAAGCAATATGAAAACAGCAACGGTTGCCAGGAGCAATACTATTATATGCCTTCTTCTCAACATCTTACCCTCCCTCAAGC
>DMLA01000227.1 GCA_003453555.1 Chloroflexota bacterium
CGCCCAGGGGAGAGGCTCGGCGGCCAACTCGCTGGTGGCCTACGTCCTGGATATTACCAAGGTAGATCCCTTGCGCTACAACTTCCTCTTCGAGAGGTTTCTCAACCCCGAGGGTTCGAGCACGCCTGATATCGATATAGACTTCTCCACCAACCATCGAGAGGAGGTTATCAGCTACGTCTACGAAAGGTACGGCCAGGATCACACGGGGATGGTGTGCACCTACTACACCTTCAAGGCCAGGCAGGCGATAAGGGACGTGGGCAAGGCTTTAGGTTTCCCTCAAGGTGTCTTGGATCGGCTGGCCAAGTCCGTCGACCGCTGGGCGGAGGATTTGAGCGAGCACATCATCGAGGAGATGGGGTTGAAGGGGATGGAGAGGTCTCTGCCCTGGAGGAAGTTCATCAGCCTCTGCAACCAGATCATGCACTACCCGCGCCATCTGGGGATCCACGTTGGGGGGATGGCGATCACCTCTCAACCCCTGGTGGAACTGGTGCCCCTGGAAAGAGCGACGATGCCAGGTAGGGTGGTGACCCAATACGACAAGGAGTGGATAGAAGAGGTAGGGTTGATCAAGATCGACCTCCTCAGCCTTAGGACGCTCTCTTTGGTCCACGACGCCCTGGAGATGATCGAAGAGAATCACGGCATAAGAATAGACCCTGAGAAGGTACCCTTGGATGACCCTTTGGTCTTCGAGACCCTCAAGAAGGGAGACTCCATCGGCATGTTCCAGGTAGAGAGCAGAGCCCAGAGGAATACCCTTCCCCGTCTTCTGCCCGAGAAGTTCGAGGACTTGATAGTCGAGGTGGCCCTCATCCGTCCAGGACCTCTCCAGGGGAACATGGTTCATCCTTATCTCAGGAGAAGACAGGGTCGGGAGAAGATCACCTATCTTCATCCCTCTCTCAAGCCCATCCTCGAGGATACGATGGGGATCATCGTCTTCCAGGAGCAGGTGATGCAGGTGGCCATGGCCATCGCTGGCTTCAGCGCAGCTGAGGCCGATAGCCTGCGGCGGGCCATGAGCAGCAAGCGCTCCCGCTGGGAGATGGAGAAACTTCGCCAGCGCTTCATGGAGGGCGCGAGGCTTAAGGGAGTTGAGGAGAAGGTCGCAACTGAGATCTTTCGCCAGATCGCAGGCTTTGCCGAGTTTGGGTTCTGTCGTTCCCACGCTGCCGCCTTCGCCCAGACCGCCTATCTCACCGCCTGGCTCAAGATCCATTATCCTGCTGAATTCTACTGTGCTCTCCTCAACAACCAGCCGATGGGCTTCTACCACGTCTCAGTGGTAACCAATGACGCCAAGCGGCACGGCGTAGAGATCTTACCGGTGGATATCAATCGCAGCGGGGAGAAGTGCACGACGGAAGAGGGTAACGTACGGATCGGTTTGACCTATGTCCATGGGTTGGGAGAGAAAGCCGCTCGTCTCATCGTGGAGGAAAGGGATAACGGACCATACGGATCGTTGCTCGATCTCTATCGAAAGACTCGATTGAAACGCCGTCCTCTGGAGAACCTGATCATGGTGGGGGCTATGGATAGCTGGCAAACTGCACGGCGGGAACTTCTCTGGGAATTGGGGATGATCTATGACGGCGGGGATGAACGTAAGGGGCAGAGAAGGCTTGAACTCGTCTTTCCCTCCCAAAGGGTGAAGCTTTCATCTCTCTCCCGATTGCAGGAGACGGTTCTGGACTACACCATCTTGGGCCTCACCACCAGCGATCACCAGCACCCCATGTGCTTCTTCAGGGGTTGGTTAAAGGAACGAGGTGTGGCATCCACTGCTGAGATTGAGGAGTTGCCTCATAACCAGAGAGTCAGAATCGCTGGCCTGGTGGTGGTAAAACAGAGCCCTGCCACTGCAGGCGATCTCCTATTCGTCACCCTGGAGGATGAATTCGGATTGGTGGACGTTATAGTTTGGCCTCACGTATGGAAGAGGAATCGGCGACTGATTCAGAGAGCGGCGATCCTCATGGTTGAAGGGACGCTCCAAAAGCAAGGGAAGGTGGTGAGCATCCTGGCTAAGAGGCTTGAACAGATAGAGGAGGTTCCCGTGGAACAAAGGGAGGTTTCCAGGAACTTTCGCTGAGGATAGGAGGTGGGACATGCTGATACATCTGAGCGTGTGGAATTTCGCCATCATCGACCAACTGGAGCTCGATTTCACGCCAGGCCTTAATGTGTTAACCGGCGAAACCGGCGCTGGAAAGTCGATCATCCTAGAGGCTCTAGCGACCCTGCGAGGCAGCCATGTGGGTGACGAGGTGATCCGTTGGGGCGAAGATGAGGCGCGAATAGATGCGGTTTTCAAGATAGAACCAGGCCATTGTAGCAAGGAGATTTCCGAGATACTACTGGAGAGTGGAATCGATCTCGATGATCATCACTTGATCCTCACTAGGGAGCTGAAGCGAGGAAGGTCCAACCTCTGTCGCATCAATGGCCGCGTCACCACCCTTTCTCTCCTTTCCGGAGTGGCCCAGCAGCTGGTGGACCTTCATGCGCAAGGCGAGCAGGCCTCTCTAATACAGCCTCGCAAGCAGCATGACTTGCTAGATAGGTTTGCCGGGGTTGAGGAGTTGCGTGATATCCTGGCTAGCAGGGTGAAGCGACTGCGTCAGGTGCAGCGGCAGCTTAAAGGGCTCCAAATAGATGAGCGAGAGATGGCTAGGCGGATCGACAGGTTGCAGTATGAGATCGAGGAGATTAGCAGGGCGAGATTGGAGCTAGGCGAAGATGGGGCCTTAGAGCAAGAACTGAGGGTTCTGAGCAATGCGGAAAAGGTGATTCATCTGGCCGACTCCATCTATCGATGTGTCGATTCTGGCACCGAGAGAGAGCCTTCAGCACGGGATCAACTCGCTAACGGGCACCGGATGTTGAAGCAGCTTGTACAGGTAGACGATAGCATGGCCGAGAAAGTGAAGATGGTGGAGGAGGTGCTTCCTGTTCTGGAAGAACTGGGGAGAGGCGTGCGGGCCTACAGAGATAGCGTGGAACTCGATCCCAGAAGACTGGTTTCGGTCGAGGAACGGCTGCGACTGATCAATGACCTCAAACGCAAGTACGGCGACTCCATAGAGGAGATTCTGGACTACCTAGAGCGAGCCAAGAGGGAACTAGAGGCCATATCAAGTCACGAGCAAAGGGTCAACGTCTTGGAGGAGAAGAGTGAACTTCTCTCGGAGATAGCAAGTTTTGCCGGTGAACTGTCCACGACCAGGTTGGAAGCCTCCAAGAGACTGCAATCTGAGATAGAAGAAATTCTACCCACCATAGGGATGGACGGGGTCCGATTCAGGGTAGCCGTAGAGCGAGAGGAGGGAGAAGGAATAACGGTCGGTCAGAAAAGTTATCGCTTGAACGAGACCGGTATTGACCGGGTTGAGTTCCTCGTTGCCACAGCAAATGGCGAACCCCTCAAACCGTTGAGAAAGATCGCATCTAGCGGGGAGATCTGCAGGACCATGCTTGCCATAAGGTCGGTTCTCTGCGATGCAGACCAGATCCCGGTACTGGTCTTCGATGAGATAGATTCGGGGATGGGTGCAAGAGGAGGGGCCGTGATCGGGGAAAAGCTGTTGCGACTCTCACGTTCCCATCAGGTCGTCTGCGTCACCCATCTGCCACAGATCGCTTCGCTTGCCGGCAATCACCTCAGAATCACCAAGGAGAAAGCAGGCTGCCGTACAGTTACCAAGGCTTGGAGGTTGCTGGGAGATGCGCGCATTGAGGAACTGAACGAGATGATGGGCTCAGTGGGAGCACATGGTCGGCAGGGTGCTATCGAGATGTACGAGGCAGGACAGAAGCGAAGGGAAGCGGAGGTTTCCGCAAGGGTGCAGTTTGCACCGGCAGAGGCACAATAGGAGGTGATAAGCGATGGAGGAAACAAGGAGTGCGTTGAAGGAAGAAAGGCTGACGGAGACGATCAGCCAGATCCGCAAGCGGTATGGTGATGGTGCCATTATGAAGCTGGGTTCAGTCCCCACCGCGCAAGTAAACGTCATCCCCACCGGTTCGCTTTCGTTGGATATCGCTCTCGGTGTGGGAGGTATTCCGCGGGGACGAGTGACGGAGATCTATGGTCCCGAAGGGGCGGGTAAGACCACCCTGGCTCAGCACATCATAGCAGAGGCTCAGAAGTCCGGAGGAGTTGCGGCCTTCATTGACGTGGAACATGCTCTCGATCCGGAATATGCAGCCAGGTGTGGAGTTGACGTGGCGAACCTCTGGATCTGCCAGCCTGATAGTGCCGAACAGGCCCTGGAAATCACCAGGGAACTGGTCCAAAGCGGCGCCATCGATGTGGTGGTGATAGATTCGGTTGCTGCCTTGGTTCCCCAGTCCGAATTGGAAGGGGAGATGGGCGACCCTCAGATGGGGCTCCAGGCCAGGCTCATGTCTCAGGCTCTACGGAAGCTTTGTGGGGCTATCAAGAAATCGAACACCTCGGTCGTCTTCACTAATCAGCTCCGAATGAGGATAGGCATCCCCTTTGGAAACCCGGAGACGACACCGGGCGGGAGAGCGCTGAAGTTCTATGCCTGCGTGAGGCTGGATATTCGCAGCGTGCAAGCGATCAAAAACGGACCCGATTTCATCGGGAATCGAACCAGGGTGAGGGTTACGAAGAACAAAGTCGCGCCGCCGTTTCGCGTTGCAGAATTCGACCTCCTTTATGATGAGGGGATCAGCAGGGAAGGGGAGCTCCTTGATCTGGGAGTGGATCTAGGGGTAATCACTAAGAGTGGAGCCTACTACTCTTACGGCGAAATCCGGTTGGGACATGGAAGAGATAGCGCGAGCATGTTTCTAAAGGAGAACCGAGGCCTTGCTGGGGAGATCGAAACAGAGATTGCAAGGAGATCAAAGATTCCCCTTCTTTCTGCATCACCAGTTCTTCCTGCACAATTGGACATAGGTATTTGCGATCAGCGAGCGGTTGCCTGACGCCAAGTCCAGCCCAGGGGGGAACCATCGAGGAAGTACCGCGAATTCAGTCGACGGTCGCTTTGGCCGAGTCATAAGAGTTCAGGTCTAATACGAGCCCGCGGGCGCCTCCATTGGAGCTGGTAGGTGGGGTACGCAATCTTCAGAACTCGTCCGAGGCCCTCCTCGGCATCTTGGACCGAGAAGATCGATTTCCCGGCAGCCGTCAGGGAGACAAGCAGACGCGCTTTCAACTCACTAGGGGATGTCACATTCTGTGCGACCATCTTTACGTTGCAGCGGTATCAGGGTAGCATGGAATATGACATCGCGCAAGCACGAACCCATATGCAGATCTTCCCCAATCGTGAGGTGATGGGCCATAATCGTGTCAAAGGGAACTTGACTGCACAGACAACGGGGGCGCTGTGGGTGGCGCCCTCGAAGTATGTCAGCTGCAGTTTGTCCTATGACTGCGATGGCCTGCCAGTGTTTTGTCATTGCTTGAAGTACTTGACCTTTACCTCCTCCAAGGTCGGGCAGGGGAAAGTCCGTTCGAGTATCTCAACCACTT
>DMLA01000208.1 GCA_003453555.1 Chloroflexota bacterium
TCGAGGGCCAGTTGTGGCTCCATCTGGCCGGTCTTTATGGCGGTGTCCACCTCTAACAGTCGATGGTGGATGGCTTCCAATCGGCTGCGGGAGAAGTTCCTTGTTTGTTGGGCCAATTTCTGGGCCACGAAGGGGTGGAGCCCTAGTCTCGTCTGGATGGCTTGCCAGCCAAGGCCCTCGATCTGCAACTCCTTGGCCTGCAGTAAGAGGCGAAACTGGCGCGTGATCATGAAGAAGATGTAGAGAAGGGGCTGCCCCGCATCCATCAGTTCGTGTAGGTATAGAGTAGCCTTTCGGGAATCTCGGTGACCTAAGGCGTCGACCAGGGAGAAGATAGTTGCCATCTGAACCTGGCTTACCAAGAGGCGCACATCCTCTTTCTCGATGGGGCGCTCCCCTGCGTAGGTGAGGAGTTTCTCGATCTCTTGATCTAAGAGGCGGAGATCGTTCCCCAAGAAGTTGGTCAGTTCTTCCACGGCTAGAGGAGTGATCTGGCCGCCTTTCTCGTTTACCCGTTCTCTGATCCATTGTCGAAGGCGCTCCCCCTTGGGTGGCCTGAACTCCTTGACGAAGCCCCCTTCCAGTTGGGAGGCCAGCCTGTGGATGGGGTTCGATTTGCTGATACGCCTCCCCTCGATGAAGACCAACCTTGTGCTTTGGGGCATGTTAGGAAGGTACTCCTTGAGACCTTCCACCAATTCTCGTTTGGCAGGTGGCACCCCCTTCTTTTTTGCCCCGGGCCGGGGTTCCAACTGAGATGCCAGGTCACGCACGATGACCAACCGACGCTGGGAGAGGAAGGGCGGAGCGTCGCAAGCGCGGATTAACTCCCCCAAAGTGAGCGCCCCTCCATCCAGGCTGATGATATTGAGTTCGGATATGGAGGGGTCTCCTACCTTGGCCTTCGTCTCGGCCAGGGCCAGAGTGCAGGAGTACTCATCCTCGCCGTGGAATAGATAAAACATATCTATAGATCAGGCTGGGTTAATTCTACCTTGTGGATTACCACTCCGCCCACTTTTTGACCGGTGACGCCTTTGATAGTCACCTCTTCTAGGTCCGTTGAGGTGGTGAGGCGCTCTTGCACCAGGAGACCTAAGGGCTGGGCGGCTATGACGGCGACTGTGGCGGCAAGGAGGAGACGAGGGAGTTTGGTGAGCCTGCGCCCTTTCCCGCCCCAGACCAAGAAGGAGGAGAGGCCAGCCAGGAGGCCGGCCACCGCCAGATTGGTACCACAACGGGGGTGGACGGCCAACTCATGCTCCCCAGCCCGAAGCCGGGCTAAGGCCTCGCTGGCCGCGGCGGCCACCTCTTGGGTCTCTACCGGCCCGTAGACATAGAAGCCATCGGTGGTAGTTCTCCCCATGACCTGGCTGTAAGGGCCACGGCGGGATAAGAGGTGGACGGTGGCGTGCTCCAGGGCGTGGTACCGCCTTATCCGGCCTACTAAGGGGCCCTCCAATATCTTCGCCAATGCCTTTCTCTGCATATCGCTCACCTTCCTTGAGATGGTTATATCAGGAGGAGAGTTCCCAACCCTCGATCTCCTGGATGTAGAGGCTAACCACTTTCTCCCATACCTTCTCCCCTATCTCCCGGCTGGCCAGGGCGGGGTCGGCGCCCACATTTCCGTTGGGGTAGGCCTGCCTCACCCGTTGAGGAGGCAAGGAGATCATGGGCTCTTTGAGCCGCTCCGTCCCTCCTCGGGCTCGCTCCAGTTTGACCCTTTGGGGATGGAGGGCTAGAGAGAGGGAGGTCTCCCCTGCTGAGGCGTGGCCACCGGGCGGGAGGAGTTGATCGAGCATCTCCTTCACCTCTGGCTCCAGCCACCAACTTCGTATCTTCACCGCCGGGGCCTGGCCCTGGCTCAGGAGGGTGGCGACCCCATTTTGGAGGGATGGTATGTTCCCTCCGTGGCCGTTGACGATGAGTATGCGCTGGAAGCCATGTTGATGGAGGCTGTTGAGGATCTCCAAGATCAAGGCTTCTAACGTGGAAGGCTTCAGGGATACGGTGCCCGGGAACGCCATATGGTGGAGGGAGACGCCGTAGGGGAGGAGGGGGGCTACCAGCACGCCGGTGGCCTCGCCCACCTCCTTGGCGATAGCATAGGCGATGGAGGCGTCCGTATCCAGGGGGAGATGGCGGCCATGCTGTTCTGTGCTCCCCACGGGCAAAAGGAGCCGGTCATCCCTCGCCAGATACTCTTCCACCTCCGCCCAGGTTAGTTCTCCTAAGAGCATGGTCCCTTGACCTCCTTAGCCTTCTCTAGATAGAGGCGGTGTTGATATATATACTCTTCTACCTCGGGAGGCACCTGGTATTTGATGGGCAACCCTTCCCGCACCCGGCGCTGGAGGTCTGTGGAGGAGATCTCCATCTGGGGCATCTCTATTATCTCCGTGCGGGCGGTGATTCCCGGCATGGCTGCCTCTAGTCTCTCTAGATCGGGGGTGAAGCTGGGCCTCTCTACTGCCACCAACCGGCAAAGTTGGATCAACCTCTGGGGCTGGTGCCAGGTGTCGATCTCCATCAGGGAGTCCATCCCCATAATGAAATATATCTCCTCCGTCCACTTTTGTCGCAGGAGGGCGATAGTATCCACGGTATAGGAGGGGCCGGGCCGGTCGATATCGATGCGGGAGGCAGAGAAGTGGGGGTTGGAGGCGATAGCCAACTCCACCATGGCGTACCGATGTTCCGCCGAGGTTATCTCTTCATCTAACTTATGGGGCGGGAGCCCGGCCACGACAAAAATGACTTCTCGGAGGCTTAGTTTGGCTCGCGCCTCCTCGGCTGCGGCTAGGTGGCCGTAATGGATAGGGTCGAAGGTGCCGCCCAGGACGCCGATCCTTCCTACTCCCACCATTCGAGTTCCATATCTCCTATGTGGACGGTATCCCCCGGCTGGATCCCCGCCTCCTCCAAGGCCTGGGTCACCCCCATAGCCTCCAACTCCCGGTGAAGTTTCTCGATCGCCTCTCTGTACCGCCAATCGGTCATAGCCACCGCTCGCTC
>DMLA01000232.1 GCA_003453555.1 Chloroflexota bacterium
AAGCGGACCCAGGAGAGGATCACCCGGATGAGAATGGCTAGAGAAAAAGCGATGAAGAGAGTATCGATGAGGTTAAGGATGTAGATCATTTTTCGCCTAAGCCTCCTAGATATTTGGATTTCTGATAGGCCGCCCAGACGGCACGGGAGAGGACGGTGCGCAACCCTCCCTTCTCCAACTGGTAGAGGGCCTCGGCACAGGTCCCGCCAGGGGAGGTGACCATATTGCGTAGTTCCGCGGGGTGAAGGGTAGATTGACGGGCAAAGGTTACCGAACCTTGCATGGTCTGGAGCACCAGTTCCTGGGAGACGCGGCGGGAGAAACCCAGGTGCACCCCGGCATCTATGAGGGCTTCCATGAAGAGGAAAATGTAAGCGGGGCCCGTCCCGCTGAGAGCGGTGGCCATATCTAAGTACCCTTCGTCCTGCACGTAGATCTCCTCGCCCATAGCCCTCAAGATGCTCCGCGCCTGAGCGCGCTGCTCCTCGGTTACCTCAGGGGTGGCTGTCCAGACGGTCATCCCCTCGCCCACTTGAGCCGGGGTATTGGGCATAGTGCGGACGATGAAGTCATGGCTTAAAGCCCCTCCTATCATCTTGATGGGGGCCCCAGCCACTATGGAGAGGACCAACGACTGGCGAGGTATCTCCCCTGCGATCTCCTCCAGCACAGAGGGAAGTACCTGGGGCTTGACGGAGAGAACGACGATCTCCCCCGCCCGGGCCGCTTGGCGGTTATCCGTGGTTCCCACGATGCCGTAGGCCGATTCCAACTCCTGCGCGCGCTCGGCTCGTGGGCCGCTGCCCACTATCCGCTCAGCCTCTATCAACCCCTTGTCCAGGATGGCTTTTATCATCGCCTCAGCCATCACCCCGGTGCCGATGAAAGACAGGGTAGTCTCCTTGAGGTCATTCATCGCTATTCCCTCCTCTCTCCGAATATAGCCCTCCCGATGCGCACCATCGTGGCCCCCTCTTCGATGGCTACCTCGAAATCATCGGTCATCCCCATGGAGAGCTCTTCCCAACTTGCCTGGGGGAACCTCTCTCTTAGTTCCTCTCGCAACCCTCGCAATCGTTGGAAGTAAGGTCGAGCCTCCTCTGGGTGAGCGACCAGAGGAGCCATGGTCATCAACCCCCTCACCTCAAGGTGATACAACCTGAGGATCTCCTCTACGTAGGAGAAGAAGGTCTCTTTTTCCTCACCTCGCGTCACACGGGGAGCCATGCGGAAGCCATATTTCGTGGCTTCGCCGGAGAGGTTTACCTCTAGTAACACGGGAACCCTCGCGCCGATGCGGGAAGCGCGCCGATCGATCTCTTGAGCCAGCCGCAGGCTATCCACCGAATGTATCATATCGAAAATGAGCAACGCCTTCTTGACCTTATTTCGTTGCAGATGTCCGATCATGTGCCAGGTGGCCTCCGGCAAAAGGGGGATCTTCCATTCCGCCTCTTGCACGCGGTTCTCTCCAAAATCCCTCAACCCCAGGGCTATGGCCTGTTTTACCATGGCCGGCTCGATAGCCTTGGTCACCGCTACCAGGGTTATCTCCTCCGGGTTTCGGTCGGCCCGGCGGGCGGCATCAGCCATCCGCTCCCGCACCCTCTCCAAATTGGCAGCGATATCTATCTCCTCTGGCACGCGCATCTCCTTAGGGGCAGGTCTTTTTTGGAGCCCTTAGGGCTCGCAAAGTTATCCAACGGCTGGGCCCTCAATTCCACTTCTCATTGGTCCTCCTACTCGCCTTGCAGGAGCATCAAGACCGCGAACCTCCCTGTTCGCTCTCCTTCGGCCCGATGGGAGAAGAACTCAGCGGTGTTACAGGCGGTACAGATCTTGCCTACCTCTATCCTTTGTATGCCTAACTGGTTCAGTTGCCAACGGTTAGCCTCCCAGAGATCGAGATAGACCCCGTCCGCTCTTTCCACCACTGCTCCGGAGGAATCGGGCAGAACAGCCTGCACCGCCTCTCTTACCTCCTCTCCCACGGAGTAGCAACAGGGGCCGATGGCTGGGCCCAGGCCGGCTCTCACCTGGGGCAGGTGGCAACCGAACTCCTCTCTCATCGTCTCCGCTAATCGCTGGGCCAATAGGCCCACCGTACCTCGCCAACCGGCGTGGCCCAGACCTATGACTTGCTTTTGGGGGTCATAGAGTAGAATAGGTAGGCAATCGGCGAAGCGGAGCATCAAGGTTAGTCCCGGGGTTTCGGTGACCAGGCCGTCGGTGGCGGGAACGATACGCCCCTTATCTTCTGGTCCGACCACGGCCACCGAATGGCTGTGTACTTGACGAGCGGTGACTACCTCCCGTGCATTGAGAGCAAGCGTCTCATAGATGATACGATGGTTGGCCTCCACCGCCTTATCCTTATCGCCTACCAGGTGGCCCACGTTGAGCCCGTCGAAGGGAGAATGGCTGAGACCTCCCAGTCGGGTGAAGATGGCGTGTTTAACCCCCCAGCCCAGATGGGGGAAGGTATAGTAAACGACTCCTCCCTTGTGATGCCGGATCATTCCGCTTTCGCTTGACGAAGGCTTATCGAGCAGGGGTGACAGTCTTTCGTTTGGCTTCGTAAAAGGCCTCATCGCAAGCCCCACATTTCAGGCACTCAGTAAGCGGGCAAGGAGGGGTGTTCTGGGCCTTTAACCCCTTCTTCCACTCCTGCCACAGGTACTCCTCGTTTACTCTATTATCGACGACCTTCCAAGGCAAGGTGCCGTGGGGGCGTTCCTCTAATAGCGCCTCGTATGCTAGACCTTGCCTAGCCAAGGCACGTTTCCAGGCGGGCAGCGATTTCCCCTTGGTGCGTGCTAGGGCCGACCCCACGCGCCTATCTCCTCGGGCTAGGGTAGCCTGTATAGTCGCCTCAGCCGCGCTCTCGCTTCGAACCTCAATGGAGGACAGGTTTTGCTTGACATAACGAAGACGAGCCTCCAGAAGGGGCAAGGGGGCCATAGGAGCCCATTGATAGGGGGTCTGGGCTTTGGGGACGAAGGGGGAGAGGCTCACGATGAGATGGCCGGAGAAGCGCTCTTTGATCTTTTGGGTTAGGTGGGCTAGAGCCACTATATCCTCTTCTCTCTCGCCGGGCAAACCAAGCATGAAATAGAGTTTCAGTTGGGGGAAATGACGGCTGGCCCTTTGGGCAACCTCTAGGATCTCCTCCTCCGATATATCTTTGTTTATGCAGGAACGGAGTCGGGCCGAGCCAGCCTCGGGGGCGATAGTGAGGGTCTTGGTCCCGCCTTCGACTAGGGCCTCAAGGAGCGTTTCGGAGAGAGAATCGGCGCGCAGGGAGGAGACCGAGATCTGGGCTCCCAGTTGGCGAAGCCCTTGGGTTAGAGCGTCGATCTGGGAGTAGTCGGAGAGAGCCGCTCCCACCAGCCCTATCTTCTCCCGGTGGCCCAAACCTTCTTTCGCTTGATCTAAAAGAACATCCACGCTTCTTTCGCGAAGGGGGCGGTAAGAGAACCCAGCCAGGCAGAAGCGGCACCCTCGTCCACACCCTCGCGATACTTCTATCAGGTACATATCTCCAAACTTGGTCTCATCCGTGAGGATGACAGAGGTGGTGGGATGGGCATCTAGATCGCGCACCCATTGCCTCTTGACAGGGTGGGGCGCGAAGGGCTCATGCTCTATCTTAAGCCCTAGTCCATCGTACTCTACCTGATAGAAGCGGGGCACGTAAAGACCAGGGATGATGGCCCACTGGCGGAGGAGTTCTAGGCGTGGGGCTCTCACCTCTCGTCGCAGAGTCTCAGCCAAGGTAGGGATCACCTCTTCCCCCTCGCCGATGACCAAAGCATCGAAAATGGGAGCCAAGGGCTCGGGGTTGGCGGTGACACAGGGGCCCCCGGCCAGGAGGAGAGGGTGCCTTTCGTCCCGCTCCTCGGCCAGGGGAGGGATGCCAGCCCGACGGAGCATCTCCACCAGGTTGAAGTAGTCCATCTCGAAGGAGAGGGTGAAAGCCAGGGCGACAAAATCCATGAGAGGCCTCTGGGATTCCAGGGAGATGGGCTGCCCCTTGGTGAAAAAGGTCCGTTCGCAAACTATCCCCGGCTGCTCGTTGAAGAGTCGATAGATCACCTGCACGGCCAGGCTGGACATGCCCAGATAGTAACTATTGGGGTAGGCCAAAGCGACGGGGATCTGCCCGCCCCAATCCTTGACTACTGTCCCTATCTCTTTGGCTACTTTGCTTCTAGCCTCGGCGATGGTTTGCCAATCCAGACTCATATCCCTCGATGACCTCTCTTAGGAGTCTATCATAAGGGGACGAGTCGAGCAAACCTCAGACTGAACCGAGGAGATAGGCAATAGGGTAGTGATGGTAGGGGGGAGCCGCTGCTGGGCAAGAATGTAGCGTCCGAGCCTGTCCTG